>DASWKT010000394.1:0-4028 GCA_036396515.1 Anaerolineales bacterium
TCAAATCCTGTTTTGATATGAAGATAACTCTCAATTCTTCGAAATCAACTTCCACGCGTCTCTTCCAACATTCTTCGAATTGAATTCCGGGGATTCCCATCAGAATATCCACCCGTACAGGCGGTACACCCATCTGAAAGAAAAAACCCTCCTCCGCAAAATCGTTGGGGGTCAAGCCTGCCAATGGCGCTCCAAACTCACGCAGCGCGTTATACACTGCTTCAGCGTTCGTGGTGTCAGTGCTAATCAAGACATCAAGATCTTTCGTGAAACGCGGTTCAGTATACTGAACAACCGCATACCCGCCAATTACCATGTATCTAACGTTGTGGTCGTTGAAAATGCGTAACAGATCGCTGAAGTCGGAGTTGACGAACATCCTGTCCCTTCACCTTCATATAATGGACGATCATTTCCCAAACGGCGTCAAAGCGAGCTTTTGGCGGCTGTGACTGCCAGAATTTCAAGTCAAATGATCTGTCCATCTGCTCTATCTTTCCGCGGCGTTCAACGAAATTGTTCCTCATGGTTCTCCTTATATCCACGATTCTACACTATTAACCTGTTGCTATACGCGAAATTCTTGATACCCTCTCTACTAGATACACAATTGAAGTGTAATCCTTCCCGGTTGCTTCGGACATGCCGAGCTCGCAGGGGATGTTGGAGGAATAATATCCGCCGTAGTGATGCGAGTTGACTTCAGCTGATTCTCTTTGTGTGGCGCTGGCGGTGAGTTCGGGGAAGAGCAATCCGCGGTCGCCGGCGAACCCGCAGCAGCCAAGCGTGAGCGGGACAGTGGCAGTACGCGCACATTGTTTTGCGATGCTGACGAGTTTATCTTGTACGCCGAGCTTTTGCGCGGAACAGTTCGGATGCAGGATCACATCTTCATCAATGGCATGGATATCGAGTTGTGGCAAAAGCGTATCGTGGATGAATTCAACGCTGTCGAGGATGGTCATTTGGCGGTAGAGGGCTAGATCTTCGCTGGAAAGATCGTTGGAGCAGGTGCGTAGTGTATGTGCACAAGAGGTGGTATCAATGACGATAGGGAGTTTCCCGTGGTCACTCCATTCCCAAAATTTGAGGATGGCTGTGTGCAGAGATGTCCGATAAGCTGAACTGTATCCCTTTGAATTGAAGGGCATGCCACAGCATGTACCTGAAATATCTTGGGGGATATGCAAGTTAATGTTCGCGCGGTTCGCGATGGTAATGAAGGTCTCAGCGAGTGCTAAGTGACTGTCACTTTTGGGCGTTCCCAATTGGCGCGAGATGCAGGATGGGAAGTATATAAAATCCTTTTTACCACGAAGGACACTAAGATCACGAAGGTTTTTTGTTGGAAAAGCAATGTGAGCATTCCATTTGGGTAATCTCCTTCCTGTTATCTTTTCAGCCGTTTCAATGATCGCTCGCATGCCATTCGCTCCAATGATGGATTCAGCAAGGTGGCCTAAACGAATGCCAATGCCAAGTGTGGTTTCTGTGAGTGAAAAATGGTCACTGAGCCAGTTCGCGACCTGTTCGCCGCGCGGGGTGATCGATTGGGCGCGCAGGCGTCGGGTCAGGTCGCCGGTGTTGATACTCACGGGACAGGCGGTCGCGCACAATCCGTCTACGGCACAGGTGTCTATTCCAGCGTAGGAAAAATCGTCGGTAATGGATTCAAGCTGGGATGAGTCGGAGCCGAGTGTTTTCAGACGGGAAATCTCGCGTTGGACGACAATCCTTTGGCGCGGCGTTAAGGTCAGGCGCCGCGATGGACATTTCGATTCGCAAAATCCACATTCGATGCATTTATCCACTTCGGACGATACGAATGACATTGACTTCAGGTTTGTGACATGAATTTGTGGATCAGGGTTGATGATCACACCCGGGTTGAGCATGCCTGCCGGGTCGAATAGGGATTTGAGGTCGCGCATAATGTTGTATGCATTTTCGCCCCATTCAGTTTGAACGAAGGGCGCCATGTTGCGACCCGTGCCATGCTCGGCTTTGAGCGCGCCGTCATATTTGCCACTGACTAATTTCACCATGTCGGTAGTGAAGCGCGAGAAGCGCGCGATCTCTTCTTCGCTGTTAAACGACTGCGCGATCAGGAAATGCAGGTTGCCATCCTTCGCATGACCGAAGATCACGCCCTCGGCGTAGCCATGTTTCTCGAAGAGCCCTTGTAAATCGGTGATGCCATCTGCAAGGCGCGGCACCGGGAAGACAATATCTTCAGTTAGCAGTGTAGTGCCCGGCGGGCGCATGCCGCCTACAGTTGGGATAATGCCCTTGCGCAGTTTCCACAGCGCGGCTTGCGCGAAGGGGTCCTGGGTGAACTCAGCATCATGCAGCAGGCGCAAAGCCTTTACGGTCCGCTCCGCCTCATTTTGGAAATGGGAGATTTGCTCCGCGCTTTGAGCCTGATACTCAACGAGAATCGCAGCTGCGCTCTCGGGCAATTGCCGCACGATCTCTGGCGCCCCCGGCACTGTCTCCACGGAACGGAGCGAGGCCCTGTCCATGATCTCCGCGGCGCGCGCCCCCGACTCTCGCAGCGGATAAATTGCAGAGGCCGCATCCTGGATGTTCCTGAAATACAACTGGCCTGTATAACGGCGCGGATAATCGGGCAATGTTTTGAGAACGGCTTCTGCGATAAAACCAAGCGTACCTTCTGAGCCAATCATCAGATGAATGAGCATGTCGAGCGGCGTATCGAAATCAACGAAGGCGTTGAGCAGATAGCCATTGTTGTTTTTCATCTTGTAACGGCGGCGAACGCGTTCGGTTAATTCTGTGTCGTCCAGTAGTCGCCGTCTTAATTCAATTAAGCCGTGGTAGATATTAGGCGCGCCTTCGCGGAATTGCTCATTGGCATCTGGCGCGGCGGTGTCGAGCACCAGTCCATTCGGCAGGATAGCCGTCATAGATTGGACTGTACGATAGGCATTCTCGGTCACACCGCAGCACATTCCGCTTGAATTATTAGCAAGGATGCCGCCCACCATGCACGCGTCAATCGAGGCCGGGTCGGGCCCGATGCGGCGGCCGAAGGGCCTCAGCACGTTGTTGAGAAATCCCCCAACGATGCCCGGCTGTGTGCGGATGAGTGCAACTTCTTTCTCGACCATGAACTGTCCCCAATGTTTGGAGATGTCCACCAGAATCCCGTCGGTCACCGCTTGGCCGGAGAGGCTGGTCCCCGCGGCGCGGAAGGTCATCGGGATTTGATTCTGTTGTGTGAACTGAAACAGCGCCTGGATTTCGTTGATCGATTCCGGCTGAACTACTGCCTGCGGAACCAGTCGAAAATACGACGCGTCGCTGGCATAGGCGATACGATGCAGATGTGACGTAAGCACGCGGGAGGGATGGATAATCCGCGAGAGTTCGTTTTGGAGATCCATGGATGTGTTTCCTCCCTTATTGTACATTCTTTCGTCTACGAAACTCGCTTCCCGAATGCCTCGTTCAAATTGGTATACATCGTCTCCGCGGCATAGACGCGGTCTGTAATAGGGCTCAGGCGCTTGGCCATAGGCGCGGTGATCAACGGGATGGTTTCGCGTCCATAGAAATGCTTATGATATAACTGCTGGGCTCCTGCTTCATCCCAGGCCCAGTTGAGGTGAGTGTAGCGCGAAGCATCCAATGGACGTGTATAGCCGCGCAACGTCTTTTGCTGGTGAACACTGGCATAATGCTCAAAATAGGTCATTACCAGTTCCCGTAGGTTTTTATAGACCGGTTCACGGAATCCGAGATTGACATAATTGGATTTGGCTACCGCGCCCCAACGGCCGTCCACTTGATAGAGCGCGAGCACGTGATCGTCATCCATGCCGGGATCCGGCACGAGGTCGATAAGAAGCGGCTTGAATCCGATTCGCCATAGGGCCAGGGCTGCAAAGAATCCGCCGTCCAGGCAATGACATTGCCCATCCAGCATCACATTGAGAGGGGAACGGTCGCGCTCCTCAGCGATGTAAGGCATACGGTCCAGATACTCTTGAATTGCAAAAGGCGTG
>DASWKT010000395.1:0-2512 GCA_036396515.1 Anaerolineales bacterium
ACCTGTAGAGTAACCGTTAATGATCAGACAGCCAAACAATGTTTTTCTTTTAGCCAAGCTGACCTGTCCATTTGCTTGCTCCCCTTTCAAATATTCATCTATGGCTTTTACAAGCATCCTTGCTTCAGATAAAGCCAATTCAGCCTCCGAATGATCTATATCCCAAATTTCTCCGTAGTCGCTGGTTGACGTTCATCGAATCCATAGTGAAGGGCGCGGGGAGAGTTCTTTGGGAAAGATTTCTTTCTTGATGAATTCTTTGTCAAAGAAGGCAATTGCATGGGTATGTTTTGAAATAGCAACCCCTTTGGATGCGGCAAGCGCAAGCACTGAGTAGAACATTGTGTAATAAGAGAGATTGATGACCCCGCGCCGCAAATCATGTTCCCGCAATGCTTCGGCTTCTTTAAGCGTTTCGTATGCCTGTTCCATCCTCAAGCGGACAGCCTGCGCCCGTGACTTATCCATCACACCGCAATTCCCTCTGCTTTGATCGCTTTTAAAATGGGCTGGCCTTTCAATCTTTCACTGGCAACCAGAGTAGAGATCACTACGCCGGAATCAAGACTAACCTCCCAGGCGATCTCACGGATCTTTCTTCTCAGGGCAGGACTGACTTTCGCGTCGAGTTCAATGTAAAGGTCAAGGTCTGAATATTTGGCCGGTTTTCCACGCGCGCGCGAACCGTACAACACCAATCGCTTGACCGGTGTAATCTCCGACAGGCGGCGCTTGACTTTGCGTGCAATGCGAGCATCTCTCGTGGAAAGCATATTCATATTATACAACAACGACCCCCCGAGTTTTTATTGTTCGGACCTTATTTTTGTGCAAAAATAGGGTCGGAAGTCTTAACTCACGACGCGCGGCGGATGCAGCGCGTTGTCCACTTCGGGGAAGCAGAGAAGGATGGACAAAACAGACAAAACAAGTATTGCTTAAATTGCAATTGTCAAAATTGATAGTACTTTGTTGAATTCAAGGTGAGTTATAATCTTGGTCGAGCAAGGAGTAACCATGTTAACCACTTTACAAGGCGTGTATCGCAAGGGAAAGATTGTCCTGAATGACGATCCTTCCGATATTCCCGATGAAACCCCAGTGATCGTGACGTTTCTGGGTGTGGAAGGGATTGACCTGCGCGCACGCGGTATCAGTGAGGAGCAAGCCAGTGCATTGCGCTCGCAACTCTCATCATTTGCGGAAGAGTGGGATAGCCCTGAGATGAGCGTATATGACAACTACGAAGCGCACTCTTAAACGCGGCGACGTTGTTCTAGTGCTGTTTCCTCATTCCGACCTGAGAACTGCAAAACCTCGTCCTGCCTTGATCGTTCAAACGGATAATCTTGAAAGCGGCTTATCGCAGGTCGTTGTCGCGATGATCACCAGTCGCGTATTCCGCGCCAATCATCCAAGCCGCGTGTTGATCAAATTGGATTCGCTTGTGGAAAGCATATTGGTATTATACAACGCGGGTGTATCCACAATAAAGGAAATATCGGCAAGACCGCTGATCCCCTGACGGGGTCTTTGCCCTGTGGAACCGCGAGCACCCCGATGACCCTGTGTGATTAAACGCTTGACGCAACAATCGGGCGCAACGAGATCACCGCTGAACGCGAGCCGATCTGCGTTCGAGGCAGGGACTTTCTGCTGGCGTCTTTGATCTACCGGTGGTTGTCATCGTCATCATTGTCATCCTCATGATTGTCATCATCATGATCATCTCCACCAGCCAATGATCCGATTGTATAGATTACCACCAGCCGGGCAGCAGCTGATTCCTCTCTGTCCCAGGCATACACTCGACGATGCGTATCACCAGGAACAGCCGGATCAGCCTGGACGATGATAGCCATTGCGTTTCCACTCGCCCAGTCCGGCAGGTTTACCAGCTCCTGAACAATGGCTGTCACGGCCGGCGCGCGCCGTCTATGGTTAAAACTCCAAAGATGGGTAGCAGGTATAGCCCAGGGGACCAAAGCGTCGGTCATCGTGCGATCGCTGGGACGATCCGTGTCGCTGAACGTCGCCGCATTTGCCGAGCGCTCCCCCAAGAATTGGAGCGAAACATCGTTAGCATAGGGGCCATCCACTGTAAATTCCAGATGCGCCTCCACGATCGTGGCATGTGCCGGGAGCAACACATTCTGAAAGCGGAAACCAGACACGATTGGGCTTCCGTCCATGCAGTGCCCGAAGTAAATATTATCGTCAGCTCTATAGCCGCAGTCTAAGGGCACCATCCCTGCGTCATCCGTGCTCTGTATCACAGGTACAGTGATGGCACCACCTCCGCCGAAGTCATCCAGCACCGCATCCTCCGCATCGGTAAACCACATTCCGAGGCGGCCGCCTTTTCCAACGAAGAAACTCCCCGCGTCAACTGAGCCAATCTCCACGCCGTCGACAAAAGCACGCACCGTGCCATCGGCTTCGGCGCGCCCGCCAAGCTGGTCTCCATCCTGAAGCGTTGCATCCAGCATGGCCAGCATATTCCACTCCTGGC
>DASWKT010000396.1:0-2700 GCA_036396515.1 Anaerolineales bacterium
CTTTGATTGTCGAGCAGTTCAACTGCTCGACAATCAAGGTCGCGTTTAGCTCTCGCCCTTTTCAACCACGACCGTGGCTTCCGTGACCAGTGCGGCGACCGCGCCAAGCGCCGCCAGAGTCGGCGCGAGCAGTACTCCAACAACGCCAATGGTCAGCGGGATCTCCATCACGGTTTTGCCTTCCTTATCCTTGATGATGATTCGGCGGATGTTGCCTTCGTGAATCAGCATTTTGATTCGAGTGAGCAGTTCCTCGCCGTTGACATGGAACTCTTCTGTGTGTACACGTTCTTCAGACATAGGGGCCTCCATTTTGAGAAATGTCATATATATTTACGGCTTGATCTGGATAATGTCGCGTAATCGCTAGCGCAGTTTTCTCAGAATTAATCTTGTAGTTCCCTGTACACCCTATTCAACACCCAGAAATAAAAAAGTGCCAGACCTCATTATAGTCCAGCACATATTATTCATACCACTTTTCGTCCAGCGCGGGCCATTCATCGGATTGGTCGGCGCGGTCTTTCCAATTTTCCTTGCCACTCCATTCCTCGATCCTTATAGCATACACAGAGGTGCGTTTGAGCTCTTTATCTGTGATCTCGCGATATTCCTGGCCTGCGGTCATAGCCGGGAAATATTTCTGGATGAGCCCATATAAGACGCGACGCTTCTCGTCAAGATCGGTCACGATGCACGCAGTGCCGAAGACGATCACACTTCGAAATTGCAAGGAGAATTCGAGCGCGACATTCGATGGAAGCATTTTCCCCAACTCGCTCGCTTCAAAACAGACCCTTGAATTGTTCTCGATATTTGAGCGGGTGCGCCCCGCGACGTTTGAGTGAAAGATGATTTGGTAATTGGCTTCGTCGAACCAGAAGGTGCTGGGGTTCAGGAAAGGCTGATTATCCCATGCTGAAGCGAAATGTCCCACTTTTGCTTCGCGCAAAAACGCGCTGATCCATTCATCGTCGCGTTCGTATTCAGGCAGTCGCTGTAATGCTGTTGGTGACAGATCTTTGTAATCGCGGGACATATTACTCCAATCAGCGTTTGCAAAAGTAGAGTCGTTTCAATATTTCAATAGTCGTATTATTAGGCAGGCTCCGCCTTTGCCAGAGTATCATGGTCCGGCAAAAGCGTCTCAGCGTGAACGATGGGCTGAATGAAATATCCCAGAAAACCCACAAGTGCGGAAACCAATCCACAAAATACGATCAACAGCCCCATGCCGGAGCCAGGGCCTGAGCCGACCAGCCATGAAAACATCCCCGGCAAACCAGACCCCACACGCGCGGCTGGCTCCAGGACAAAGTCCGCGAGGGTTCCCGCAATGATCGGAGAGATGGGGTTCGTGAGCCACGCGATCAGGCGTCGGGCGGAAAAGACCCGTCCCTGCAAATCCGGCGCGACCTTCGATTGCCAGATCGCCTGATTCGATCCATTAACCAGAGGCACAACAAAAGATGTGAATGCCATGCCTGCAACCCAAACGGGAAGCCCACCGCTGAAGCCAAGGATCGCCATGCTAATACCGCTCCAGATCCAGCCAAGGAGGACTCCATGCACTCGCCGCTTGAAACCGCCCCACGCACTCATGATCACGCCTCCGATCAGGCCGCCAATTGCTCCTGCAGTTTGAGCCGAGCCAAGCATCAGGCTGTCATTGCCCGTGCGTGAGAGGATCATGGGCGCTAACACTGTGAAGCCAATGCCTGCAAAGAGATTGCCTGCAAAAAAAATCAGCTGCAATCCTAACAGGCTGGGGCGCGCAAAAATATATCTAAACCCATAAGCTGCTTCCTTCAACATGCCCCCTTGTGCCTGAGCGCCTTCCTGCGTGCGGGCAGGCTGCGGAATGTGGACAATCATCAACGTGCCGATCGCTACGAGAAATGTGAGGACATCAAATAACAGGATTCCAGTAAGCCCAATGAGGGGAAGCAGCGCCCCGGCAAGGATAGGAGCAATTACGCCGGGTCCTGCTTCGATAAGAGACATCATGCCGTTGGCGCGTCCCAATTGTTCCTTTGGCACCATTGTCGAAATGGCAGCGGAATAAGCCGGCCATTGAAACGCCATCCCCAACCCGTAGATAACGGAAGTAAAATACAGGTGCCAAAATTCAAGAATGCCCAGCGCCTGGAAGACCAAAATGCCGAGCGTGGCAATCCCAGCGCCCAAGTCGCTGACCATCATCATCAACTTGCGGTTATGACGATCTACCAATACGCCGGCGATCGGTGAGATCAATAAAAATGGCGTGATGAAAAAGACCTGCATCAAGCCCAGAGCGGTTGCGCTTTCCGTTTCCTTGAACACGTAGATGGTGAGCGCAAACTGACTCATCGAACTGGCAAGAACGGAAATAGTTTGTCCAATCCAGACTATGGTAAAACCAAATAACCCGGTGGGGCGCTTTACAGAACCATTTTCCATAGGGTTTTCCTATAATAACAATACTTCATCAAGAACTTGAGACCTTTGGATTAAGGGGAGCTTAGGATCACTGAAATGCTTTGACTGCTTTATGGCTTCAACCGGCATAAGCGGGACAGAAAACGCATACTGTATACATACTCTGCTTCTGAATAGTGAATAAGCCCTTGAATACTCTCAGCGAAATTGGATGGAGAATCCAAGCGCGGCGTTTGAATGGAAGCTGATATGGTGATTCGCTTTATCGAACGAGAATGT
>DASWKT010000397.1:0-2867 GCA_036396515.1 Anaerolineales bacterium
ACATCCTTTTTGAGGATGAGATACAGATTGGCGAAAACAGTATTGTCTTCCACCTGAATGCGCACGCCTTCATGAGCACCGCGCTTGAAGAGCCGGTTCACCCCACCCGATACCTGTGCCATGCGGCTCACGCCGGGGACACTCAACGCGGAAAGTCGCGCGATCGTGATAAGCACATCGGGGGCAACTGTGGTTTTACCGCTCTGGTATGTGTCTGCCATATTTACCTCCCGTCATTGCGAGCGACCGCTGGTCGAGTAGCCCTGCGTTCTTCAAGGCGTACACTTGCACCTGCGTGTGATTTGCTTAGCAAATCATGCCGGTGTCGAGACCTAGGGAGCGAAGCAATCTCAAGTTTGAAAGTTACTTGAGATTGCTTCGGGCTTTGCCCTCGCAATGACGTACTAGTTATTACATCATTGCCATGCCGCCGTCCACGCCGAGCACCTGACCTGTGATGAACCCCGCCTCATCCGAAGCAAGGAATGCAACAGCATAGGCCACCTCCTCAGGTTTGCCTTTGCGTGCGAGGGGTACCATCCTGATCGCGGCTTCGAGAATATCGGCTGGCATGAGCTCAAGGATCTCGGTATCGATAAATCCGGGTGCGATCGCGTTGACCGTGATATTGCGTGATGCGACCTCGCGTGCCAGCGACTTGGTGAATGCGATCTGGCCGCCTTTGGATGCGGAGTAATTCGTCTGCCCGGCATTGCCCATCTGCCCGGCAACCGAAGCCATGTTGATGATACGACCATAACGTTTGCGCATCATGTGTTTGACCGCGGCCTTCGAACAATTGAACGTGGACTTCAGATTTGTTGTGATGACCGCGTCCCAATCCGCTTCAGACATCATCATGATCAGCGTATCTTTGGTGATGCCCGCGTTGTTGACGAGAATACTCAGGTCACCAAAAGTTCCGATCGCAAATTTTACCAAGGCTTCCGCTTGTTTGATATCAGATACATCTGCTTGAAAGGCAGCGGCCTTTCCGCCTGCTTCCTGGATTTTCTTCACCACGTCATCGGCAGCTTCGGGTGATTTGTTGAAGTTCACAACCACCGCCGCGCCGCGCCTTGCAAGTTCCAGAGCGACAGCACGCCCGATGCCGCGCGACCCACCCGTGATGAGGGCGACCTTGTTTTCAAGCGCTGATGCATCTGCCATATTCTGTTCTCCTCAAGAGAAATTATACATCATTGTTTGAGTCCCCATCCCAGCGCAACCCCGCCTCCCAGCGCGATGACCGCGGCCAGCAGGAACGCGTCCTGCCAGAACCGTATGGGAAACAGGCGGATAAGTGTATCGGAATAAAGGAATAACCACGAATCACCTTCAAAGAACAGGCTGTGAAATCCTGCAAAAAAATTCCAGAATACATTTGGATTGATGACAATGCCGACCACGACAATTAATCCAACGACGGCTGCCAGCCCAACCATCAGCCATCCACCGCGCATCAGACCGAGACGATAATCCTGCCACCACTGACCGAACCCTGCCCACACCCCGAGCAAAGCCAGCAATCCAAGCGATACATACCAGACCCTCAGCGCGCCCCGCGTCACGCGTTTGACATCGTCCATGTGACTCAGCTCGCGTTCATTGTAGAGCGGAGTCCCATCCTCGAACTTCAAATCGCCGAGATAGGAAATATCTTCATTGTTGACAAGATAATCCAGTGCATAAGGTGCCCATTTCAAACGGTCCTCTTTAGTAAATCCAAATTCGTCGGGCGGGAAGTATGGCATATTGTATTCGACTCGCAGGAAGAGAGGTGTGAGCAACACGCGCAAGCCAAATCCGATGAGGGCAATTGGGACAAGCATAGAAACGAGCCAGGAAAGGAAGGTAAATTTGTTCATAGTCTATTGCAGGTATTGCGTCCCACCCTCAAGAATAAACCGAATCACCATGTCATTCACGATCCACTCAATCGGGGCATGGTCATCCGTGAAGACGGTGGTCGTTTCGTAGCCGGATTTTAGATTGGCGAATGTCACTTGCATGGTAGAAATAAGCAATGGGTGGATTGATGAATCTTGTGCAAGCCCAACTAGATTTGCCGCGAAGTTTTCTGGTTTCGTCTCTTGTTTCGTAGCGAAAATCATTGTATTCAACGTTCCGGGGATGTCCATCGTGTAAATGGATGGAAAGATCGTGCCCATTGTTGTCCCCAGCCCATTGATGAGGCGTCTATCGCCGGGGATGCTGGCTGTGTTGATGGCCAGGACTCCGTCCTCGGCTAAGTGCGAAGCGCAAATCTCGAAGAACTCCTGTGTCGTCATATGCGGGGGGATATAAGGCGGGCGATACGCGTCCACAGCGATGATGTCATACTGGTAAGGACTCTGTTCGAGTCCGAGTCGCCCGTCGCCAACATGAATGTTCAGGTTGGGCATTGTCATCCCGAAATATTTTTGTCCCACTTCCACGATCTTCGGGTCGATCTCATATCCGTCAATGGGAATATCACCATATACGGCCGTCATTTGGCGCGCGGTGGTACCTGCTGCCAGACCGACAATCGCCACGCGCTGAATGTCGGAGGGTCTGCGGTTTTCATAAAAATACGGACTGACGAGGAATTGATCCCAAGGCCCGTTGTATTGCAATGTATCTGGATGATAGATCGAGTGAACACCTTGTCCCTCATTCAACCGTAAAAGCGTAAAGCCACCCTGTTCCTGCACTTGAATGTAGTTATAGGCTGACTCGGTTTCGTAAACTTGTCCTGCGCTGTTTTTCAGTGATTGCCCTGTTGAAAGCGCGGCAACCAGCGCGATGACAGCGGGCATCCACATGTGCCTGAGCATGTCGTGTCGGCTGGCGTATTTTCCCAAACCTGCAAGCGCAACAAATAG
>DASWKT010000398.1:0-6292 GCA_036396515.1 Anaerolineales bacterium
TCGCACGCCTGAGCCAATAACTGTAATGCCGTTTGATACGACCCAGATCAAAACCACAAGCAAAATCGAAGTAAATCGTAGATAGCCTCGTCTTAGAAGTATCCATCCTGCAAAGATGATAATTGCAAATAGTATTAGTATGAAGTCTGAGATATTTTGGCCAGTGTAGCCCCTGATAGCACGCGTGCCAATTTCATATCCAAGCGCAATGACAATCAGGGTCAATGCAATCGCGTTGGCATATCTCGCCTTGCGAGTTTTCTCCTCATCCTCCGGGAAGACCGGGGGGGCGAATATCTTGGTCATCCGTTTCAACATAGTATCACCTATCGATTCCCGGTTATCCCTTTCTGCTTTCGTTCTGATCAAATTGAATAACAACTTCCGAGCCAGGAAGGGCCCGACCCAACTCTTCCACGGCAGTCTGTAATACGTTGCGAAAATTTATGGATGCTCCAATCTTTGCAGTGACCTCGCCGATCTTCGCCTCCTTTGCGGCCCTACGCTGTGATTCCTGTAATAAGCGGGCATTGTCCAGCGCGAGAGCGAGCCGGTCCGAGATGACTTGTGCCAGATTTATTTCATCCTGGCTCCACCTGCGATTTTTCGTTGGTGCTTTGATATTGAGCACGCCGATGGTTTGCCCGCGCAATTTCACAGGTACTGCGATGGATGGTTGAGACCCATCGTCTCTCCCATCTCGCACGATAACTTCTCCCTGGTCCAGTGCCTTGCGGATCTCATCCGATTCATAAGGAGCCTCAAGGGATTTGCCGCCTACGATCGATTTGTGATAACCAATTTTGGCCCCCTGACGGCCAAATGATCGCCATTCCTTTTGCAGGAACTGCGCATAAAGCGATTGCACTTCGCTGAGCGCTTGCTGTGTTTGGCCAAAAAGGCGGGCATTTTCGACTGCAATCGCAACCTGGTCGGCAAGAAGACCTAATATATTCGCATCATTTTCCGTGAAGGCGCCTGGTTCTTTGCTTTGCACGTCAAGGATACCGATAATCTCGCCGCGAATATGCAGAGGTAGAGCCATTTCGGAGCGGGTGCTGGGGAGGTCTGGGTTGTCGAAGATAACGGCGTCAATCCCAATGTCCAGAGCGATGCGTGCTTTTTCCGTTTCAATCACACTACCTATGATACTGGTGGAACTGACTTCGAGGCGATGGCCGCGATTAAGCATCCGTTGACCGCCTTCACTATTTGCGGCTTGCAATATCGCGAATTGACGGGTAGTATCCACAAAGAAGATGCCAATATGATAATAATCGAATCTTTCGCTTACAAGGCGAGTAATCAGGGGAAGGAGAATTTCAAGCCTTTGTTCGCTTGAAATCAAACGTGAGACTTCACTGACAGATTGAAGTTCCTGGGCACGTTTTTCACTCGACAAGCGTGCATTATCCAGGTCGGCGGTGCGTTCCATTATACGTCTTTCAAGACCGCCCAAAGTTTCCGTAATCCGGCTGGTCATACGATTGAAGGAGTCCGCCAGAACGCCAATCTCATCGCTTGATTCGACCTCTACGCGGGTCTGAAAATCGCCGGTCGACACTTTTTCCGCAATCTGAGTCAGTCGGATAATGGGACGGGTAAGAACTTGCGCAACGCCGACAGCCAATAGCCCAGCCACCAATAGTGCGCCGATCCCGACCAGTTGGGCAGTGCGTGTTGCCTCGGTCACAATCTGGAGTGCTTCGGTACGGTCTTGCAGAGTCACGACGCGCCAGCCGAGCCGCAAGAATGCTGCCACATCATCCGGATCGTTATCAACTCTAAGCAGGGAGGATTGTCCAGCCAGGACCGGTAAGCCATCGTGGATCGTATCCATGAATGTTGTGTCCTGTTGAAGAGCGACAGCAAAGTCCGCGGGACCCTCTTCCAGCTTCAATTCGAAGCCACCATTTGCCTGTCTCTCAATCTCCAACTCCTGGCCATTGGGCAAGTAAATTTCGGTTCGGCCGGTTTGCCCAAACCGGCCATCTTCAAACGCCGCGATGAACACCTTGAAATCAACCGTCGTACTCAATACCCCCACGAGCTCGCTGGTCTTCGGATCGACCACTGGCAAGGCGATTAGTAAGACGATGGTCTGGCTGCTCTCGTCAAACTCCGGCTGGCTTATGAATACGCTACCCTGCCCAGCGTTGTAAGCTCCCTGCCACCACTCTTCATCGCCCTGAAAGTAATCTGATGTGCGATCGGTAGCCGCAACTTTCGCGCCGTAGCGGTCAGTGACGAAGACCTCCAGATGTTCGGGAAACGTGCTCTGAAATTCGCGCAGTTCTTCAGAAAATGTGTGATTCAGAACAGATTGTACGAGTGGAGTGGCGCCGTTCCGGGCGGCCTGCCATTGTTGGTCAAGTTGTTCTAGTTCAGTCCGGTCACTGATTGCGGTGGCGTTAATCTTCGCCAGCTCATCGAGTAAGGGACCACTCAGGGCAAGAGTATGTAGCAAGTCCACCTGCTTATCTAATTCGGCGGCAATGGATGAGGCTGTGAGGCTGGCTACACCGGTGACCTCCCGCTCCACCCTAGCGGTCAGTTGGGCCAGTATGGAGCGACTGATGGTGAAGGCCACCGCGCCCACAGACACCATACTCACGGCAATAAAGGCTGTGATGAGCTTCGTGCGCAGGGAAAAAGTGTTGAAGCGAGACAGAACTATGCCAACATAAACTATACTCAGTGCACCGGTAATAACAATCGCGCTGGTAGTAACAGGAATATGCGTGATGCCGACTACATAAAGCTCGATGACGATAATAATGATCGCCAGCAAAAAAGCCGCTGCGGAGATACGACCTGCTAATCTGGGGGAGAGGGTGCTATTGGCAACACTGGTTGTGATCACCAACATTCCAATGGCAGCCTGCCATCCCACGTTATCTGCGGCGAACGGATAGATTAAGACGATGAACCCGATACTTGCCAGCAGAATGTATATTCCACGGGCATGATTACCCCTTCGTGCGAGAGAGTAACTTAGGCCCGCACTCAAGGCAATGAATGGCATCGCATAGTTGTCAATCGGGGTTTTATCTTCATTTGGAACGAAGAATGCGTTCACAATGGCTACGATCAGCATGAGTGCAAACGTAATCAGCAGGATTCGGGTCGCGATCCTGTGTTGATCATATGCTGTTTGCTGATCCTGCTGTCGTAATTTGTCGTCCAACATCTCAAACTCCAATTTCCATCGCATTACACCTAACCATTACCTCTCACGTGTCATGATGTATTTCCAGCGCCGCGGGTTGGACCTGAACCAATACTTCCGAACCTCCCAGTGCCCGGCTCAGTTCTTCTGCGGCTGTTCGCAGAATTGAATCGAATTGGGTGGTAGATGTAATTTTTCCGGATATATCCGCTGTGAGGCGTTCGATTTCGGCACGTCTCTGCGTTACCTGTAGTAGAGTGGCTGATTCCAGCGCGAGGGATAGGCGGTTCGCAACGGCTTCGATGATCTCGATCTCATCTGTATCCCATTCATGTTCTTCCGGCCGGCGGATGTCGATAACGCCTACGATATTACCGCCCACCCGGATTGGAATCGCAAGATTTGCTTTATCTCCGCTCTCAAAGGCAGCCGCGCCTTTCATTGTTGCCTGATTGATGAGTTCTGACTCAATAGAGCTATCCAGCGGTTTGAGTATGTTTCCAGACATCAAATAGCCAGCATGTTGCGCCTGTGATTGTAGAACACGCCATGAATCATGCACATAAGAACGTGAGGTCTTTTGGGTTTCATCAAGCAGTCTTCGTGTAGTCGCATAGGAGCGCGCGTTCTGGATTAAGATAGCAACTTGATCTGCTAACACGGAGAGCACCTCTATATCCTCCGGTGTAAAAGCGTTTGGTTCAGTGCTTTGAATATCCAGAGTACCGATGATTTCGCCGGCACCCTTTAGAGGGAGTGCTAGTTCAGAGTGGGAGTTTGGAAGATCAGTGTTTTCAACGGAAACGGCATCAGGTCCGACATCCAGGGCGAGGCGGGGGCTTCCAGTAGCTGCTACATGGCTCGCGATACCCACGTGACCGACCTTCAGGCTGTGCCTGCGGGCCAGCATGTTCCTACCGCCCTCGCTGTTTGATGCGCGCAGGATCACGTTTTCATGTTGCTCATCCAACAGGAAAATGCCTATATGATAGAAGCCAAATTGCTCGCTGATTGTTTGTGCGAGACGAGTCAAGAGCATTTCCACGTCTTGAATGGATGCAGCGGCTTGTACGACCTGTGCAGTGGCTTCGAACTGCCGGGCACGGCGTGCGTTACGCTGATTGGCAGTTTCCAATTCTGCGGTGCGACTGGCGACGCGATCTTCCAGGCTCGCGTTAAGTTCCTGCAGACTCCGGTTAGAGAGAAACAGGCTTTTTTCGCTTTCATTGGCACGGCGGATTGCATTCCGCAGGCTTGTGGTACTGAAATAAACCAGCACAGTGACGGCTATAAAGACAAGTGAGAGATCACGTGAGAAAGCGATGGGGGCTTGAGTGCTCGGGGTGAAAAATCCATTAACCTGAAGGAACGTGAGTGCCCAGATCGCACCAATACTGGTAAGGATCACAACGCCGCCCGCACGCCAGCCAATAATTATGCTCGCAAGCAAGCCAAGGGCCAAATAGGCAACGACAATCACATCCTTTACGCCATCCGCGGTGTATGCCTGTATACTAATACCAAGCCAGCCCAGCATAATGATGAGTATCCCGCTCGCGTTCACGTTTCCTCTGTGCAGTACATAAAGTGCTGCCAACATAACTATAATCAGGCCAGAGAACACCGGGACAGTGAAGTTTAGAGAAGTTCCCAGCAGGTGCGGTGCTATGGCAAGCAGCAGCAAAGCAATCACAGTCCACGCAAAGCCATTGATGAATTTGGCGCGAAAATTATCTTCCTCTTTTTCGAAGATGGGCGGGCTTAATAACTTTCTGATCATTCATCGTCCTTGTTGAATTGGATCGCGATCTCCGCGCCTGGCAGAGTCTGTCCTAACTCCTGTGCAGCGGTTTTCAGCAATTCATTAATATCACTTTGCATGCCGATCTTGGCTGAGATTTCACCGATAGTGCGTTCCTTTGCAGCACGCTTCTGGCTTTCAGCGAGCAGACGTGCATTCTCCATGGCAAGCGCGGCTCGTTCAATAATGGCTGTGACAATATCCAGCTCATCTTGTTCCCATTTTCGATTACCTGGAGCGCGCACGTCCACCGAACCGATCACCTGACCATGCAGTTTAACTGGCAGGGATAAGGATGTGCTGTTGAACTCAGTTTTGGCTTGCTCCCAGTTCAGGTCATTTTCGTTTTTGTTCTTGCCATTTTTTCTATATAAGAGCGTGGCTCTTGCTCCGGTGTGTCGAATACCAGCAAGCTTTTTGCTTTTCGTGAATTGCTGCCAGCCTGTCTGGATAAACTGTTGTGACAATAATTCAGATTCAGCCAGCGCTTTACGCGTTTCCTCGTATTGCCTTGAGTTCTGAATGGCGATGCCTACCTGATCTGCAAGCGTAGTGAGGATGTTAATATCCTCCTGATCGAATGCATCTGGCTTGGTGCTTTGCACATCGAGAGCGCCGATGACCTCATCACCCACGCGGAGGGGCAGGGAGATCTCTGACCGTGTTTCAGGAAGGTCTGGATTGTTGAAAAAAACAGCGTCTTCACCGGTATTCAAGGCAACGCGTGGTTTTCCTGTACCGGTTACAAAACCAACGATACCTGTCTCGCCGACTCTTAATTGATGGTTGCGAGCCAGCATTCTTTGCCCACCCTCACTATTGGCGGCGCTGAGCACAGCGTATTCCCCGCGCGGATCCAATAGGAAGATGCCGACATGATAGAAACCGAACTGGTTGCTAATGACGGTCGTGATTTGCGGCAACAGGCTATCCATGTCGCGTGTTGAACTGATCGTGCTTGCTACCTGTGCAATGGATTCAAATTGTTTTGCACGGCGCTCATTTTTTTCATTCGCTGCTGCTAATTCGGAAGTTCGTTCTGCGACACGCTGCTCCAGCACTTCAAGTATTCCGCGCAGCCGGGATGTCATTGTATTGAACGCCTGCGCGAGCGTTCCAATTTCATCACGTGAAGCAACCTTGGCCTGCGCCGTAAGATCGCCTGCAACGATTTGATCCGCAGTTTGAGTCAGGCGAATAATCGGTGCAGCAATAACCTGACCGATACCCAAGCTAATCATAGTGGCAACAAAAAGCAAAGCAAAGAAAATAACTGCTGCGAGCCGCACAGCAGATTTTATTTGCCGCTGTGTCTCACTGCG
>DASWKT010000399.1:0-6464 GCA_036396515.1 Anaerolineales bacterium
AAACGGCATTACAGTTATTGGCTCAGGCGTGCGAGACTCAGCATACATCACAAACTTTTCGATTGTGGTGATGGCGGGTTTGTTGCTCGGCTGGCAAGCTTCTGCAGTTGTCACAGTTGCAAGTATCCTTTCAGGCTTTGGACTGGCATATGCTGAACAGAGCGGATTGATTCGTGGTGTCTCCTATCCGCCCAGCGCCTTTGTTCAGGATTTAACCTTGATATTTAGTTTGAATAGCGTCCTTATATACCTGTTAATAAACGGCCTGGAAAATGAAGTGAATAGATCCAAGACCAACTTGAGAGAACTGGAATTATCGAACATCAATCTCAATACTGCTCAAATCGATTTGGAGAAACGTACTGGTGAACTAAGCCAGCGTGGATCGGAATTGCAGGCTGCAAACAAACAAATTCAACGCCGCGCCACACAATTTGAAGTGCTGGCCCAGGTAACACAAGCGATCACATCTGTACGCGATCTGCAGGAACTTCTGCCTCGCATTGCAGCAGTAATCAGCGAGAAATTTGGCTTCTACCATGTGGGTGTATTTCTACTTGATGGTGCCCATGAATATGCTGTGTTGAGCGCAACGAACAGTAAAGGCGGCAGGCAAATGCTGGAACGCAAACATCGCCTACGCGTCGGGGAACAAGGCATTGTGGGCAATGTCACTGCAACCGGGAAACCACGCATTGCAATGGATGTGGGCGTGGATGCAGTATTTTTCGATAACCCGGAGCTGCCAGATACTCATTCCGAGATGGCACTTCCTCTCAAGAGTGCTGGTCTTGTCGTGGGCGCCCTGGATGTGCAAAGCACGGAAATCGGTGCGTTTGCAGATGAGGACATCCAAATGTTGACCCTCCTGGCTGACCAGGTAAGCCTTGCTATTGAAAACGCGCGCCTCTTTGATGAGACTCGAAACGCGCTGGCTGAGGCCGAGGCTGTTAGTCGCCAATTCACGCGCGAGGTCTGGGGAAGACTTCCCAATGAGCAGAATCTGCTTGGATATCGATACAATCTCATTGGCGCTTCCCCACTTGAAAAGGCAGTTGAATTAACGGACTCGAGTAACGCCAAGACGACAGGGAAGCAAGTGGAATCGAGTCAAATCGCGATCCCGATTGAGCTGCGCGGTGAAATAATCGGGACGCTGGTTGTCCAGTCCCCTTCCGCAGAGGTCCTGAACCAGGACCAGCTCGATCTGATCAAAGCAGTTGCAGAACGTGTGGCCTTATCCGCCGAAAACGCGCGTCTATTTGAAGAAACAACGCGCCGCGCCGAACGTGAACGCCTGGTTTCAGATATTACCGGCAAGATCCGAAGCGCCAATGACCCGCAAACAATGATTCGGACTGCAATGGAGGAACTACGTAATGCACTGGGTGCAAGCCACGTAGAGGTCATTCCTCAGGCAGTGAATGGTAAAGAGTAGCTCGACTACGAAACCGAGGAAATATGGCATATACAATTGCTGTTTCAAATGAAAAAGGTGGAGTTGCGAAAACAACTACCACTCTCTCGCTGGGTGCGGCGCTTGCGGAATTGAATCATCGCGTCCTGCTGATTGATCTTGATCCGCAGTCCAATCTGAGCCTCGCACTCGGCCTGGAAAGTGGAGAGGCAGAAATCACAACTGCCAATGTATTGATCGAAAACGCAGCCCTCAAAACTGCGATCCGCAAAACAGATGTGGCAAACCTGGACCTTGTTCCCTCAAACTCGCGCATCGAGAACGCGGAACAATATTTACCGATGCGTAGCCGCTACCTCACAACCCTTCATAATGCAGTCAAAGCGGATCCACTGCTCTATGACTATATTCTGCTTGACTGTCCTCCTGCGCTCGGTGCTATCACCCTCAATGCGCTCTGCGCAGCAGACCTGTTGATCATTCCTACTCAGGCCGAGTATTTTTCAGCATATGCGTTGAGGAATATGATGGGATCCATTCGCCGTGTGAGACAGGAAGCCAACCCGAACCTTGCTTACCGAATTCTTGTCACATTATTGGATCGCCGCAACCGTACGCATCGCAATATCTTCGAACAATTACAGACAACATTTGGACAGGGTGTTTTTACAACAGTGATCGAAATAGATACAAAACTTCGCGAAAGCCCGATCGCAGGGATGCCCATTACGCAATATAGACCGACGAGCCGCGGCTCACAACAATACCGTGTGCTTGCTCAGGAGTTAATCGAGTATGCCAAAGAAGAAGCCAATCGACAAAAGGCTTAATAAATTATTCGAAGATCTCACTCAAGCAGAAGCCGCGCAACCGAAAAACGCATCGAGCAAACCCGTCCCGGGGAAAAAGGCTCTTTCTGCGACTAAGGTTCCGGATTCCCAACCTACGCGCCCCGTGGAGAGAGCAAAACGCGCGGGCTCAAACGAAACGGCCATGTCACTGGCATTTCAAACCGGGCAAAATAACTGGGCTACTTTACAGGTTGTGGACGAAACGACTCCCCGCTCTTGGAGCCAGGACGAGCAGTTACTGGTCAAACAGGTTGCGGATCAACTTTCCCTGGCCCTCGAAAACGCCAGGCTATTTCAGGAAACCCAATCTCGCGCCGAAGAATTGAGTGTGCTCAACGAGATGGGGCGTGAACTTTCCACCAAACTGGAAGTCTCTGCCATTGCAGAAGTAATATACCGTTACACCAGCCGCCTGATGGATACAAGGAATTTCTTCATTGCACTGTATGATGAGAAAAATGAAGAAAAAAGTTACCCATTAGTTTTTGAAGAAGGTAATCGTGTTCATCTATCTCCGGGAAAACTGGGCAATCGCGGCTTCTCAGATTACATCATTCACAACAAGAAAGCAGTATTTGCTCCAGCTGATGTGCTAAGTCATATGAAAGCTCTGGGCATTGAGTTTGTTCCTCTACATGAAGATGAGACGCCTTCCCAGTGCTGGTTGGGCGTACCGTTGTTGATCGGCGAGCGCGTACTCGGTGTGATTTCTGTTCAAAATGTCCAAAAACCACATGTGTACGATGAACACGATCGTGATATTTTAGCAACAATTGCCAGCCAGGCGGCCATCGCCATTGAAAATGCGCGTCTATTCAATGAGGTCACCACAAGTCAGGGACATCTTTCTGAAGCGCTGCAAATTGCACGTCTGGGATATTTTGAAATCGATCTTAAGGAACAAACAGTTCAGCTCACAGCTGAGTTATATGCCTTGCTCGGCACGTCTATAGAAAAAGAAGGCGAGTACCAGCTACCACTGGATTTGGCGATTAGAAAGTTCATTATTGAAGAAGACATTCCGATCATGACCGGCGCAATACAGGAAGCAACATCTGCTCCTGAGGAGAATCCTGAAACAGAAACAGAAACTCGTTTTCGGACAAGAGATGGAAGAACGATTTGGGTCCGCTCGATTTTCAAAGTAGAACGCGACTCACACGGCCAGTCAATTAAGATTGTGGGGTCGTCGCAAGATATCACCGATCGAAAAATCAACGAGTTAACGCAAGCCGCCATCACTCGAATTTCAGATGCGGCGTTGACCGAATCTCGGATTGAGGATCTGATCAAAACCGTTCATGATGTGACAGGGACGCTCATACCGGCCAAAAACTTTTACATCGCGCTCTACAATGCTGAAGCGGACTTGATGACCTTTCCCTATTATATGGATGAATATGATCCGCCAATGCCACCGCAAAAGCTTGGTAGAGGGCTTACAAGTTACGTCATCCGCACGGGCCAGCCACTGCGAACCACTCCGGAGATCTATGCTGAACTTGAGGAATCCGGAGAAGTGCTCGGAGGTGGGACACTCGGTGTGGATTGGCTCGGTGTTCCTCTTCGCAGTGACACCGCCGTCAGAGGCGTGATGGCTGTGCAGTCCTACGACACCTCTATCCGCATCACCGAAAGACACAAAGAGATATTAACGATTCTCGGCGCGCAGGTCACTGCTGCCATCGAGAGATTGCAGGCCAGAGCTGCTCTTCAACGACGTAACACGTATCTTGCTGCGTCTTCCGAGATCGGTCGTCTTGTTACATCCACACTTGAGTTGAATACCATCTTCACGCGAACCGTGAACCTGGTCAGTGAGCGTTTCGGCTTTTACTATGCGGCGATTTACACCATCGAAGAGGCAGGTTTCAATATCGTCCTACAAGAAGCGACCGGGGCAGCCGGCGAAAAGATGAAAGCCCAAAATTATAGGCTGCCTATTGGGTCGCAGACCATTGTCGGAAAGGTAGCTGAGACCGGAGAATCCATACTTGTGGACGATATCAGCGGAGAGCCATTATATCAACCTAACCCTCTCCTGCTTGATACTCAATCCGAAGCGGCTGTGCCTTTACGTATCGGCTCTCGTATCGTGGGCGTAATTGACATTCAATCCACGCAAACATACGCCTTCACCCAAGATGATATATCTGTGCTGCAATCCCTTGCGGACCAGGTGACAGTCGCCATTGATAATGCCCGTTCTTATGAGCTTTCACAGCAGGCCATTAGGGAGCTGCGTGAAGTTGATCAGATGAAGAGCCAGTTCCTGGCAAACATGAGCCATGAGTTGCGGACCCCGCTTAACTCCATTATTGGTTTCTCGCGTGTTATTCTCAAAGGCATTGATGGTCCTGTGACCGATGTGCAGCAACAGGATCTGACAGCCATCTACAACTCGGGTCAACACCTGTTGGGGCTGATCAACGATGTCCTGGATCTGGCTCGCATCGAAGCCGGCAAGATGGAACTCAATTTTGAGGAAGTGCATCTTTCCGACATGGTCACAAGCGTTATGTCCACTGCCAAGGGACTGGTGAAAGAGAAGCGGATCCAGTTGCTGCAACGTATCCCCGCTGATATGCCCACGGTGCGCGGCGATACAATGCGCGTTCGCCAAGTCTTGTTGAACCTGATTTCAAACGCCTCCAAATTTACAGATGAAGGTTCAATCACAGTTGAAGCTCATGTCCAGATGGGCCCTACCGGCAAAATGGAGGCCCTGATCAATGTGATCGATACCGGCCCTGGCATTTCCATTGAAGACCAAAAGAGATTATTCCAGGCTTTCTCCCAGGTGGATGGATCCGCCACACGGAAGAGTGGCGGCTCGGGCCTGGGTCTCTCTATTTGCGCCAATCTGGTGCAATTGCATGGCGGACGCATCGGTGTGCAGAGCGAGGTGGACAAAGGCTCCACGTTCTACTTCACTGTTCCATTATTCGATCAGCCATTCGAGGGAATACCTAAGGGGAAAAAAGTGATACTGGCCATTGACGATGATCCACAGGTGATTAGCCTGTACGAGCGCTATCTTAATCCACAGGGATATCATGTCGTTTCGCTCACGGACCCATCAAAAGCCAGAGAGCGCATTTTGGAACTCCAACCCTATGCTATTACACTGGATATCATGATGCCCAATAAGGATGGCTGGACAGTTCTCACAGACCTCAAATCCGATTCCGATACACGAGATTACCCTGTCGTGATTTGTTCCATCGTGGAACAGGCAGACAAGGGCTTCAGCCTCGGCGCGGCTGATTATCTCGTCAAGCCCATTCTTCAGGAAGAGCTGGTCCACGCCCTCGATCGGTTAAACAAGGATGGGACGATCCATGATGTATTGGTGATCGATGATGACCCTAACGATCTGCGCCTGATCGAAAAAATACTCAATGAACATGGCGAATACAAGCCAATCCTTGCACAGGGCGGGCGCAGGGGGTGGGAAGCAATCAATACAAAGGTGCCTCATGCGATCATACTGGATATATTCATGCCGGAAATGGACGGCTTCACAATCCTGGAAAAACTACGCGAGAACCCGAAACTGCGGGATATTCCCGTACTGGTAGTGAGCGGTGGCGGTCTGACGAACGAGCAGCAACAGCAACTAAGCGACTTCGGGCAGCGCCTCATCACCAAGGCTTCGCTCAATGAAGGAGAATTGATCGAAAGCATCGAGAATGCATTAAACCGAATCGGCTCATAAGGCCCTGCCTCTCAAAACGGAAGCAAAAGGAAACATTTCCTTATGTCATTTGTAATCAGATGTTTGGACTGCGGTCATGCCGCTCCATTCATGCCAAACTCTATGCACTGTCCGCAATGCAATAGCCAGTGGCGTGAAGCCGAATACGATATGGTGGAAGTGGCAAAGACATTTCCCTCAGAAATAAAAGACCGCCCGTTTGATTTATGGCGTTACCGCGAACTCCTTCCCATTCGAAATCCCAACCCTATATTGACGCTGGGTGAAGGCGGGACGCCTCTCATTCGGGCCGCAAACCTGGGCATGATGTTGGGCTTGTCCAATCTCTTCATAAAAGATGAGCGGCAGGGTCCCACCTCTTCATTCAAGGATCGACAGGCAGCCGTCACGATTGCCGCACTCAAAGAAGGCGGCGTGACAGAAATGGTTGCCGCCTCGACGGGCAACGTTGCCATCGCTCTCTCCGCGTATGCAGCTC
>DASWKT010000400.1:0-4150 GCA_036396515.1 Anaerolineales bacterium
CGTTGGCTTAATATCGGTAATTAGATCGATCAACTCCTGTGTTGTGTAGGGTTTGAATTCGCCGCGCTGCCAATATTCATAGAGCTCCGCATTGGCAAGCAACTGGTTTGGATAAATCTTTATTTCATCAGGACAGAAGTCATCCCAAAGTTTTGCAAAATCTTCGAGGTCTGATTCAGGGGTTGCGCCCAGCAGGTTTGGCATCCAATGCAAAACGATTTTGAATCCCGCCGCGCGCAGCAAGGCAGTTGCACGTCGCGTGCATTCCACGTCATGCCCGCGCTTGTTGATCTCTAGAATATGATCATCCAGGCTTTGCGCGCCCATCTGTACTTTGGTCACGCCGAGATGACGAAGCCAGCGCAACTCAGCGGGATTGATCTCATCAGGACGCGTTTCAATGACAAGGCCCACATTGCGGTGATGGGCGTTTTCATTGTAGGAATGGACTTCGGATAAATTCACTACACACCTGCCTGATTTGCTAAGCAAATCACGGGCGGTGCCAGGGGAGTTGACGGAGTGTATAACGATTTCTTGTTGGTTTTCTTCGTATCCGTTGTGTCCTTCGTGTTCGATATCATTCATTGCATCAAAGCAGCGCTTGACAAACCATTCCTGATAATCGCGCCTGTAGGATGACCACGTCCCGCCAAGGATCAACAACTCGATCTTGTCGGTTGGATGTCCCACCGATTTCAGTTGTTCGATACGCGAACGGACCTGCGCGTACGGGTCGAATTCGTGTTCGAGCCCGCGCATCGCGCCCGGTTCATCCGGCAGGTACGATTTGGGCATGCGCACGTCAGTGGGGCAAAAGATGCATTTACCAGGACACGGATACGGCTTGGTCAGAACCGTGACCGTTGTCACACCTGAAAGTGTGCGGACCGGTTTGAGCCGAATCCGCTCGAGCAGGCGGGCATCCTCGCCGATTTCCCCTGCCGCGACCATCTCATAGTAGACCGCCACGAGCATAGATTTGTTAAGATACCCTCCACCGTTGAGCGGATAGCCGCGCAGCGTCTTTGTCACATCGCGCCCGCGTCGAATTTCATGCAGCACAATACGGGCCAGATCTTTTTTATCGGATGTAAGGAGATGAATGGCGCGCCAGCGCGCTTGTCTTTCCGTTTGCATTACTTTTCTTTCACTCTCAATGGATGCGATAATGAACCAATTTCTTCCGCGAAGCGTACAGTTTGACCTGCGGAAATATGGGAAGATTATACCCGTTATAATCACAGCATGGATTTGAGCACAGCTGCGCGCTTGATCGAACTCAACCGCGATTTTTATGACCGTTTTGGAAGTGCTTTCTCCGCGACGCGCCATCGGATCCAGCCGGGTGTCCGCCGCGTACTGGATTTGCTGAAAGGGGACGAATCCATATTAGATTTGGGCTGTGGGAATGGTGAACTGGCGCGTGAACTGACAAAACGCGGCCATCTTGGCTCGTATCTTGGTGTGGATTTCAGCCTGCCCTCTCTCCGAGATGCGGAAGTTCTGCCGAAGGATTTCGCTGCCAGATTCGTGGAAGCGGATTTGACTTCCCCTTCCTTAATAGATGTCATTGCGAGGAGCCGTGAAGCGGCGACAAAGCAATCTCACGTGCACGAGGGGATAGCTTCGTCGGGCTATCGCCCTCCTGGCAATGACATGTTTGATATTGTGTTTTGTTTTGCCGTTCTACACCACATACCCTCTTATGCACTTCGTTTGAGACTTTTGCGTATAGTCCACGAGTTACTAAAGGACGATGGACTCTTTATCCACTCCAACTGGCAGTTCTTGAACAGCGAAAAGCTCAAAGCGCGAATCCAGCCCTGGGAGGCTGTGGGAATTCCGTCATCTGCCGTGGATCCGGGAGATTTTCTTCTGGATTGGCGAAGCGGCGGGCACGGACTCCGTTACGTGCATCATTTTGATGAGAAAGAATTGGATGAACTCGCCGAAGCCAGCGGCTTCCGTGTGTCTGATACGTTTTATTCAGATGGCGATAGCGGCAGACTCGGGCTATACCAGATCTGGAGACTTGCTTCGTAACAAAAACTATGTAAGAATCCCCGGGTTAATAGAGTCTAAACTAAACAAATGTTCTACTTATCAGTACGTTTACTTTGATGGGAGTGTACTATGGCAGTTGATATGTATCCGCGCATTCAAGAGAGTTTGGACGAAAAACGTGAAAACGTGACAGAGTTCCTGGAGACGGCCTCGGAGACCGAGAAGGAAATCTGCTTGTGTGAGGACGAGGGTGGCGTTCACGCTCATCTGGAGGTCATTGAGACAAGTCTTGAGAAAATCGAAGATCAGACACTGGGTATTTGTGTGATCTGTCATGAGCCCGTGGATAGTGAGCTTCTACAGATGGACTATACTGCCAGCGTGTGCCTCGGTCACTTTACAGAGCAGGAACTTCGTCAACTGGAAAGTGAACTGGAACTTTCACAAGTTGTCCAGCGCGCTTTATTGCCTCAACGCGTCCCCAACATCATTGGGGTGGAGCTGGCTGCTTTCAATCGTCCTTCTGAGATCATTGGCGGCGATTACTTTGACTTCTTTCAATTCCGTGATGGAACCCATGGCCTCGTGATTGCGGATGTGAGCGGCCATGGCGTTTCTGCTGGGATGCTTATGAGCAGCCTGCAAACTGCTTTACGGACGATGGCCCCCGACACCGACTCGCCTGCTGAAATCCTGGAGAGGATCAACCGCTTTTATATTCACAACATAAACTTCACTACTTTTGTGACGGTTTTTCTGGCACGTTTCGATCCAGTCAGTCTTACGCTTACGTATGTCAACGCGGGGCATAACCCTCCAGCTGTCCATCATAAGGGAAATACCGAGATCACCTGGCTCGGACCGACTGCACCGGCAATCGGCCTGGTGGAGGAATTCCATCCCAGAACTGAATCGATCGTATTTTCAAAAGGTGACTCACTATTGCTCTATACAGATGGGGTGACTGAGGTACTGGACACCGGCAACCATGAATTTGGACAAGAACGATTGGCCGATGTTCTCAGACAAAATGCAGATTTAACTGCGCCCGATATGCTTCAGGTCCTGCGCCAGGGTATGGGTGCATTTGGAGACAACAGGCCGCTGGTCGATGATGTAACCATGATCGCGCTAAAAATTTCAGAATAATTGTTTATCAAAAATCGGAGATTTTCTCCGATTTTTGATTCATATTTTTCTACACGCTAATTGCCACACGATTCCGCCCTTTATGCTTTGCAATGTACAATGCCTGATCAGCCCGTGCAATCAGAGTTTCCAGTTGCAGGGTGTTCTCATCTTTCCTCGAAACACCGATGCTGACTGTGACATGTAATTCCTGACCGGAAACTTCCATAGGTGTTCCATCAATGGATGTGCGCAATCGTTCGGCTACCTGCATGGCTGTCTCGGAGTCGGTTTCAGGCAGGAAGATGAGGAGCTCTTCGCCGCCGTAGCGGCCTATCAGATCTACCTCACGGACTGAACTCTTGCAGCGCTTCGCAAACTCCTGGAGGACCTGATCGCCCATGGGGTGGCCATAGTTGTTGTTGATCTGTTTAAAGTAATCAAGATCCAGCATCATACAGCAGAAGGGCCGCTTCGCGCGCCGTGCCCGGGAGAATTCAATCCTTCCTAACTCGAACAGGCTGCGACGATTCTGTAAACCGGTGAGAGGATCGATCAGAGCGAGGTTTTGCACCTCCTGAAACAGGCGGGCTCGTTCCAAGGAGATCCCGATCTGTTTGGCGAAGATGGACATGATCGGCAGGTCTGCCTTTGTGATGCCTTTTCCCCATACCCATAAGATCCCTAATAGGTTTTCTTCGAATACCAATGGCAAACGTAGAAGTTCTGTGCCAGGGCCGGTCCCGATGCCTTGCAGGATTTCTGAAACTCCATTTTTGCGTTGCTGAGTAAACAATAACTGAATTTCATTCTGAGGATCGGTTACAACCGCAGGCTGAAGCGTATCATCAATATTCAGTGTTGAATTCAATTTCTTGAGAGAGAAATTGGACTCTATCAGTGGAAAACCGAGGCCATTCTCCATTTGTTCAAGGGCTTTTGACTCCAGGATGTGTAATTAATTGTGAATAGGCTTCGATCCTTATCATAGACAGCCGTGGCGCAGGTGAGATCG
>DASWKT010000401.1:0-11874 GCA_036396515.1 Anaerolineales bacterium
GAAATATCAAAGGCGGGAATGCTGAATGTCGTTCACGAATATTAGGATTTTGTTGAGAATTTCACGAATAAAAGAGATTCCAATTCACTACGCGTATAATCATAGCTCATGGAGACTTTATGGAGCTCAATTTAATCGGACTCGCCTCTGCAATACCAACATTCTTTGGGGTTTGGCTTGGTCACGTGTCGGTTCGGAAGATCGAAAGGGAGGTGGAGCGGATCTGGATTCCTTCAACCGTCTCACTTTTGCTTGGTATCGGATTGGAACTCACTTCTATCTGGACCTCAAGCCGGAATCTGTCAACGATATACGGGATCGTGGGTGTGACATTGCTCTGGGATTCACTCGAATTTTATCGACAGGAAAAGCGGATCACAAAGGGCCACGCGCCTGCCAACCCGAACAACCCGCGTCACGCACGTATCCTTGGAGCTCGTCCCGGCGCTACAACGTTTGACTGGCTCTCTCGCGACCCGCGTGGCGTTCCTTATTCAAGTGAGGAGTTGGACTTAATGAAGGAGCGGACAGCGTGAATTGGTTTGGCTTGTCCGTTGGCATCGCAACCTTATTCATCATTGGTTTGGGATTTATCTGGGTGATCCGCGGAGAGCGACATTTCGGATATTTGTGGTGGCCCTATGCGATGGGGACGGGGATATTATGTGTGCTGGCTTCACTTCTTCTCTCAAATGATTGGGTGTCAGCCTTATTGGGAGCAATTGGCGCTTCATTCATCTGGGGTTCTACCGAATTGAAGGAACAGGCAATCCGCGGTGAATTGGGTTGGTATCCATTTCATAATAAGAAGATGCTGCCGCCTTTTGCGGACATTATTAAAAAATGGAAAGCGCCCAGTCTGTAAAAACATCTCCTTGGCCATGCTCGTTTATCAGCTCTCTCGCTCCACGGTTCAACAACTCAATTTCGATTTGGCAGATTTTGACTCTATCACCATGGAGCTGCCCTCTGGTCTCTATACAACGTTCCGCACGTATGCAGATCGCACAAGAGTGATCGGTTTGCGCGCCCACCTGGACAGGTTATATCTTCCCGCGAAAGTGCTGGGAATGAATGTGGTTCTTAATCAGGGCCTATTAAAGGAGAGGCTCGCGGACCTGCTTAAATCTCTCGCTCCGCATGAGGCTCGCCTGCGATTGATCCTTGATATGTCCAAAGAGCCAGGTGAGATTTATGTACTGCTCCAGGAGCTTCTAGCATTGCCACACGAAGTTTACCGAGATGGTGTCCGAGTGGATATCTCCGGGGCTAGCCGGGAGAATCCCGCGCTAAAACAAACAACGTTCATCAGCGAGTCCTCCTCCCAACGAAAGCGCCTGGGTGGTCAAATTTTTGAGATCCTGCTTACGCATAACGGGCGGATTCTCGAAGGTATGACGAGCAACTTTTTCTACGTCCGAGACGGTGAGCTCAGCACGGCTAAACATGGAGTATTATCTGGCGTAACACGTGAGGCCGTACTTACGATTGCCCGGCAGGCTGGAATACGCGTCCGCTATAAAGCTTTGACCTTACGTGAAATCCTGGAAATTGATGAAGCTTTTATCACAAGCAGTTCGCGCGGGGTTGTGCCGGTGGTCCAAATTGCTGATCAGCTCGTTAGAAACGGAAAAGTTGGGAAAACCACGAAGCGGCTCATGAACCTGTATGAACAGCAGATATCAGACATCGCTGAACCCATTATCTGAACATTCTTTTGATACAATCAAATCATGAAACAGCGCACCGGCCTGTTTATTTTTATTTTCCTCGTGGCTTGCCAGCCTGCGCCTATCTCACTAACACCAACTCTTTCTCCCCCTCAAGTCCTCATCGAAACCATAACTCCTTCTCCAAGACCTACGATTACTTTCACCCCCTCTCCGACACCGACAATTAAAGAATTGATTTTCCCCCATACGATAGATGGGCTTCGTCACCACGATTTCCAAAGCGGCAAGATCCATATCCGCTCCACGCTCGAGGAAAACGACTTATATACTACATATCTAATTGACTATCCCAGCGATGGGTTGACGATCACAGGCATCATGCAAATCCCGGTAGGGGAGGGGTCATTTCCTGTGATCCTCATGAATCACGGGTTCTTTAGTCGAGGTGTTTATAGATCGGGCGATGGGACAGATCGGGCTTCGGCGTTCCTTGCGCAGCGCGGCTATATTGCGCTGGCCTCCGATTACCGCAGTTGGGGAGATTCTGATATTGGCTATAGCTTCTTCTATTCTGGTTTGGTGACGGATGTAATCAACCTGCTCAATGCTATTTCGTCCATTCCTGAGGCTGACCCAAATCGGATCGGCATGTGGGGACATAGCATGGGCGGCGGTGTGACGATGAAAGTACTAACGGTTGATTCGCGCGTCAAAGCCGCGGTCTTATACTCTCCTGTCAGCCCTGACGATGCAGACATCATCAATCGCTGGGGAATGGGCTGTTTTGGTGATATTGCTGAAGGGGAGAAAGTCATCGGGTGTAATTCATCCGATGTGATCCCGGTTGATCTACCCCGCAATTTGCAGGATGCTTATCGATTCGCCGCCACTGATTTGGACACACTTAAGGAAATTGCCCCGTTTTATCACCTGGAGACCATCACTGCTCCCATTCAAATCCATTATGGCACGGAGGACGGTCGAGTCCTCAGCGGCACCCCGCCTGAATGGTCAAGGAAATTGAATCAAGGGTTACTTGATGCGGAGAAACAAGTGCAGTTATTTCAATATGCAGGAGAGCGTCACTCCTTCATTGGTCCGGCTTGGTTTGAATTTATGGGACGCACAGTAAGGTTTTTTGATAAGTATGTGAAGAAGTAGGAGATTATCAATGAACAATGTCCGTCCACATTTAAATATGTTGACCGAAGAACAAATTCAGCAGGTGCATCAAATCTTCATGATCTTCAGGTGTGGGAAGGAGAGGGTTTTATAAAAACGCGGCGGATACAATAAGTATTTTGCCTTGGCCTATGTTGAACGAAGTTAAGAATGCCTACCTATCATATCGCACAGATCAATATCGCTCGAACCTTAGCCCCACTCACAGATCCAATCATGGCAGAGTTTGTGGCCCAACTGGCTCCCATCAATGTGCTGGCTGACCGGAACCCCGGCTTTGTTTGGCGGCTCCAATCTGAAATTGGGGACGCGACCAGCATCCGAGCCTATGAAGATGATAGCATCATTGTCAATCTCACGGTGTGGGAAAGCGTGGACGCCCTGCATGAATATGTCTATAAAAGTGCTCACCACAGGGTTTTGCGCGACCGCAAGCGCTGGTTCCAGAAATTTGATGGTCCCTACTATGCTTTATGGTGGGTTCCAGTCGGGCAACTTCCCAGTACAGAAGAAGGCAAGGAGCGGCTGGATTATTTGCGAAAGCATGGAGATACGGCTTATGCTTTTTCATTTAAACATGTTTTCCCGAAGCCTTCAGAGTAATGGAGTAGGGGAAGGAATCTATAAAGGCTTAGTGAGCAGTAAAAAGTAAGCAGTAATTAGTGAGCGAAGATATAATCGCCATATGATCTACATCCTCCATAACAAAGCAACTATTGACCAACTTACTGACATGTTGAAAGAATATGAAAATATGGTAAAAATTGTCGTTGATATTCGCCGCCGCGTTCTGGCCGGCGGAGGGGAAATGCACGCTGATTGCGAGTCTGCTTTACTAGAAGATGGAAGTGAACAAGATGATTTGTGGGGCGCGAATTGGTATCCTGCTGAACAGCGAATTGCCTTTGAATCCTTGATCAACATTCGTCCCAGACTCGGGAATCGCAATATCTTAATTCAAAGTGAAGAACTCCGTCAGCAGGTTGAATCTGTTACGCGTGATACTTTAGGGGGTGTCCAATGATGCCAAACAAAGAGAAACTACGCGAGCGTTTTCTTCGTGATCCGTTGCCGCGTCGCTTGGGGGGATTGGCCGCGACCTTGGGGCGTATTTCATCTTCCGCGCGTGAATCTTCTGACCCTGCTCAAGTCGCTCGCTTATTGGAAGAAACAAAATACCTGATCGAATGGACAGCCGCCGATGCTGAACCCGAAGTTGCCGCCGAGTTGGTGTCCATGCAAACATTAGTTAATCTCTGGCTCAAAGCTTGGGACAAAGCAAGTCAAGTCAAAGAACAGCGTACCTTACTCTCTGTGCAGGCAAAGCATTGGTCTGACAAAGCAATGGATTTTTCTGGTCTCTTGAAATGATAAATTCAAATAGGTTTTCTATAACTCAAAAGCAGACCGGCAACTAGCCGCCACAGGGCAGGATGTTTGGTCATACAGATTGTTCCGATTCCTTGACTCCCTTGTCCCCAAATGATAAACTCTGGACATCTAATTCTCTAACGAAAGGAGGCACGATAAAATGACATTCATCTTGTTATCCAAAACACATGTATTGAGCGCGCCTCCTGCAGGTGAAATGTAATCACGGCATAATCCGTATTGATTAACCTACTACCGCAGAGGCGTTTCGCCCTGCGGTTTTCTTTCGCCGCAGGTGGTCGTCCCTGTGGTTTTTTGATTTAATAAGGTAAGTTCCAAAAAATGAATACGGATGATTATATTAATCTGTTCGACGAATTAGATGATCACGAACAAACTGACAACTTTATAAACAAGGACAAGCGTCGCAAGCGGTTCCCTGAGCGGCATTTTAAATATGTGCGCGAAGCAAATTCTGAATTTCTAAAGGGCCAGGATGACTCGCGCAGGAACTTCAATTTCAGCTATCCCGCCGCCCGTTTTGAAGAATGGTGGCTGTTGGAGTCGCTTGGCGATTTCTACGAGCATAAATGGATTGCGGATGTACTGCGTCGCGTCAAGGGTGGGAAGGAGGCGTCCGTCTATCTATGCCGAAGCGGCGCGGCCGTTGATAGTCCACTGGTCGCCGCGAAGGTCTATCGTCCCCGCATGCTGCGGAATCTCAAGAACGACGGTCAATATCGCGTGGGCCGAACGGATCTCGACGCTGAGGGCAACGCCATCGTCAAAGATGGCGATCTCCATGCCATGCAGAAGCGAACAAATTATGGCGAAGAGCTCCGTCACCAGTCGTGGATTGCATACGAGTTCCAAACGTTGGAAACGTTGCACGCCGAAGGAGCAGATGTCCCCAAGCCGTATGCGATGGAGAAGAACGCCATCCTAATGGATTACATTGGGGATATTGACACTGCTGCGCCGACCCTCAACTCGGTGACCCTTGAGACGGACGAAGCGCGACCTCTCTTTGAACGCGTCATTCGGAACATCGACCTGCTCCTTTCCAATCAGCGAGTCCACGGCGACTTGTCCGCTTATAACATTCTCTACTGGGATGGCGAGATCACGTTGATTGATTTTCCGCAAGTTGTCCAGCCAGACACAAATCCCGCCGCCTGGCATATCTTCCTGCGCGATGTGACACGTATCTGTCAATATTTCAATTCGCAAGGTATTAGATCTAATCCACACAAGCTCGCGGCTGACTTATGGACATCCCACAGGCACAGAATTGTCAAACAGGTCGACCCGCGTGATCTAGATCCTGACAAACCAGAAGACAGGCGCCTATGGGAAAAGCAGGAGATTGGCAAATAACCTGAGCTCGGGAGAAGGGCTCGATGGAGTGAACTTGCATTAGGGAAAACAGGCATCCCCATGAGCCCCTTATGGATGGCGTGTTCTTGGCGATTCTTTCAGGTGCCTCAGGGCACGCAGCGTAGCCAGTGACTCAGGAAAATCGGCTTGTTCTCTGAGCCCGCTTTATTCAACGCCCCTTAGTCTGATTTTGCTTACTCATCCTTTGATCTGCACTCGTTGCCATCTACGAACTGAATTAACCCGGAATAATTTCGTACAATCCTTTAGCTGCTCGACCAGTATCGCTCGTTCCACGACCTGACCTGTTTCCAATAAATGAGCGCGAAACGTGCCTGGTAACACTCCGCATGAGATGGGTGGGGTGCATAATTTTCCTTCCAAGTCGACGACCAGATTGCCATTTGTAAATTCGGTCAGTTCGCCCAGTTCGTTGTAGAGCAAAATATCGTCGGTTCCCGGAAAATCGCCGAGCGCGGATTCGTAAACGTCGCGCTGGGTAGTCTTGTGGAAAAGAAATACATTTCCGGAGTCGACCGGCTGCTTTGCGATGCAGATGTTCAAAGGTTGATCCGGTGCTCCTGGCTGATAGGTCGCAGCTTCTGACTGAAACGCGCCAGTTGGGTCAAGTAATAACCGCACGCGATGGGGGGAATGAAATGCAGAGGAGAGGTGCTCAAGATATTCTGCAATCTTTTCTTTAGAAGTGGGAAAATCAAAATAATCTGCTGAGTCCAGCATGCGCGCCAGATGCTGATCGAGAAGATAAAAACCTGTCTCAGGAGTCCATAACATGGTTTCAAGGAGAGAAAACCGGGGAAGCTGTTCGGTCAGCACGCGCGCCTTCAGCAGGGCTTCGGCGTACTCATCTGCGCTGGTTGAATCCCAGACGATGCCGCCGCCGACTCCATATTCGGCTTGGCCAGTTTCGCGGTCGATCAGTGCGGTGCGGATGGCTACATTGAATTTTGCTTTGCGCTGAGGAGAAATATGACCGATGCTTCCTGTATAAACCCTACGAGGTGTTGCCTCCAGTTCTTTGATGATCCGCATCGTGCTGACCTTCGGAGCGCCCGTGATGGATGCACACGGAAAGAGTGCGCTGAAAATTTCTGTTAACGTTGCATTCGTTCTCGCGGTAACAGTCGAGGTCATCTGCCAGAGTGTGGGATAGCGCTCGGTACCGAACAATTCAGGGACGCACACACTGCCGATCTCCGCTATACGTCCCAGGTCGTTGCGGACCATATCTACGATCATCACATTTTCGGCGCGGTTTTTGGCAGAGTTCCTCAGCCATTCTGATTGCCTTTCATCCTCACTCGTTGTGCGCCCGCGTTTGACGGTCCCTTTCATGGGGCGGCAGGTGATCGTATCACCATCCAGTTGAAGAAATAACTCTGGCGACGCCGAGCAAATGATGTAACGTCCCGTATCCAGGTACGCCGCATGATTGTTCTGGTTTTGGGCAAGCTGGAGAAAGAAGTCCCATGCATTTCCGGTGAAATCTGTTTGGAGACGCATGGTGTAATTGACTTGATACGTTCTGCCTTCGCCAATATGATCTTTGATCTGGGTGATTGCCGCGTTGTATGTCTCACGGTCAACAGAGGGTTCCCAGTTTGGTGTATCTTTTGGTCCTACGGGTTTCGGTAATGGGATCGCGCGCGGCTCGGAGTAAAGTCCAAACCAGAGATAAGGGAATCCAATCTCAGGCTTGGTCTGAAGCGCAGGCTCAAAGGCGGAAGCAGCCTCATAGCTGAGAAATCCTGCTGCATACCAATTGTTGACTTTAATCAGCCGCTCGATTTCGAGCAATGCGGGCAGGACATCCTCCAACTTTTCTGCCGTGATGATGTGATGCGGCTCGGAAAAGTGTAACCATTTGCCATTTTCCTTCAACAGGATTTCATTCGTCTTGACGAGAACACGTTGTGGTTTAATTTTGTTCATGTCCAAAATGACTCACATTTTACCCCGATGGCTTCCGGCATTGCTCATGATGCTTATGATCTTCTTGTTCTCCTCGCAACCCTCTTCGGGTTTACCAGACTTTAGCTGGGCGGATGAGATCATCAAAAAAGGCGGGCATGTGATCGGCTATGGCATCCTGGCGTTGTCTTACTGGTACGCGTTCAGAATGCAGAAGGACAAGCGCTGGCTCGCATGGTTTCTTGCAGTGCTTTATGCACTCACGGATGAATGGCACCAATCCTTTGTGCCGGGACGTCACTCCATTGTTTGGGATGTGTTGATATTCGATAACGTCGGCGCAATAATTTCATTGTGGATTGTCAGCAATTGGATTAAAAATAATTGACCGGCCATGGGGGTGATCCATTAAAGAACTCAGCTTGCATTTCGTTACTCAAATTCAGGCTCGATCTCTTCATCATCGCCCCATTCTTCCATGCGGTCAATCTCGATGTCACCGAACAAACCCTCCTGGTGCGCGGCGACACGATAGCGCTTCACAAGTTCGAGCAGGGCCAGAAACGTGACAACGATCTCCAATCGCGACGCGCCTCGTTCAAGCAACGCGCGAAACGTAGAACGTTCCATTTCCTTCATCGTCTTTGAGATCAGGTCAATCTTTTCGCGAATGGTCACGCGGGGTGCGGCGATGACCATGCCCAGTGGCTGTTTTTCTTGTTCTTTCGCAAATGCCTCCGCGGCTGCGCTGACGAATCTCTCCAGCGTAAGATTCGACATGTCGAGTTTTGGTTCAATTTTCGGGGGGGGAGCGACACGAAGGTACGTCCGCAAGTTGGCCTGTTCTTGCGCGCTCAGCCATGCGCCGATCTCTTTGAAGCGTTTGTAAAGTTTCAACTGGTCAACGAGCGACCGGGCTACATCCTCTTCGCCTGGTTCGCGCGCCGGAGGCCGCGGCAACAGCGCCTCTGATTTGATCTGCAATAGCTTCGCCGCAATCACCAGGAAGGCGGAGATTTCATCCGCATTGATCTGATCCAGGCCATTGATATAGGCCAGATATTGATCCGTGACCATCGCCAGCGAAACAGACGTAACATCAAGTTCGGCGTGCTCGATCAGGTTGAGCAACAGGTCAAGCGGACCCTCATAGACTGGCGTGTGAACGTTGTAATTCAACTGGCGGCCCAATAGATTGTCCATAGCGGGGGAATTATACTTGGTATTACTACGATATAATTTCAGCATGCCAAATAAACTTACCCATCTCGATGAACAGGGTCGTGCCCGTATGGTGGATGTAGGTCACAAGCCCGATACCGAACGGACCGCGGTTGCGCGCGGCGAAATCCATATGAAGAAGGAAACGCTGGATTTAATTCGTGTAGGACAAATCAAGAAAGGTGACGTGCTGACTGTCGCACAGATCGCCGGGATTAGCGCCTCAAAACGCACCTCAGAGCTGATCCCGTTATGTCATCCGCTCCCGCTCACCAAAGTGGATGTGGATCTTGCCCTCGATGACTCGCTGCCTGGTATAGTCATCACCGCCACCGCGAAAACTATCGGCAAAACGGGCGTCGAAATGGAAGCGTTGACCGCGGTCTCTGTTGCCGCACTTACGGTCTATGACATGGCAAAAGCCGCAGAAAAGACCATGCGGATTCAAAATATTCGACTGATCGAAAAGCAAGGTGGTCAAAGCGGTAATGTGGTGAATGAATGATTCTAAATATTCCCAACGCCGTCCCGGCTGGGAGAACGCCACCTGGATCATAAATGTGAGTGGTAATGGATTATCAATCTATAAACATTCAAGAAAAATTGGCAAAATTCTCTGAGCACTGGTCTCCGAAGATTATTGCTCAGATGAACGATTACCATTTCAAGGTTGTCAAAGTGCAGGGAGAGTTTGTCTGGCATGACCACCCTGAAACCGATGAGGTGTTCATTGTGTTGAAAGGCCAGCTTGAGATCCAATTTCGGGATGGAAAAGTATTATTGCATGAAGGTGAGATGTTTGTCGTTCCTAAAGGTGTGGAACACAAGCCTGTGGCTGAAAAAGAATGTCGTATGATGCTCGTGGAACCTGCAGGTACGATTAATACAGGTGATGTCATTGATGAAAAAACCGCACCGAACGATGTCTGGATCTAGAAGCCGATGAACCATGTAAAACTATTATTCTTCGCAACCCTTCGAGACCGGGCGGGAATGAGATCCATGGAACTCGATATTCCGCTGGATTTAACCATACAAGGTTTAAAGGATAAGATTTCAGATGAGTACCCGAATCTCAAGGAGTCTATGAAGAGCGTCTTGATTACCATCAATCGCGAATACGCGTTTGATGAGGCTATCATTCCGCAAAACGCGGAGGTCGCAATGTTCCCACCGGTGAGCGGAGGATGATGTCGTTGCGAGCTCTGAAAGAGCAAAGTAATCTCCAAATTAACGGGGAGATTGCCATACTTGCTTGGTCTCGATACCAGCGAGAAGAGCACTCGCTCGCAATGACATGCCGAAAAATATGAACTTCCCAACCATCTTTTCCATCACCGAACATGAAATTGATCTAAACGACCTCCTGGCAAAGATCACATTGACCAGCACGGGCGCGGCTGCGATTTTTACCGGAATGGTGCGCGGCGAGACTAGTCGCGGCGAAGCACATGAAACCGAATATCTGGAATATGAAGCCTATATCCCAATGGCTGAAGCCAAGATGAAGCAGGTCGCCGAGGAGATCCGTGAGAAGTGGTCGACGGTCGAAGGAATTGCCATTGTCCAGCGCATTGGCAAACTCTATCCCAAGACACCGACCGTGTTGATCGCTTGCACTGCCGCGCATCGCGATACGGGGGTCTTCGAGGCCGCGCGGTATGGGATTGATCGCCTGAAGGAAATCGTTCCGATATGGAAGAAAGAATTTAGCCCGGGTGGCGAGTTCTGGGTGGAGGGTGATTACATCCCAAAGGCGGGGGAATAGCGAAAGGTTAAAGTGAAAATAACTCGTCGAAACGGAAACAATTTTCGGCTGGGTAAGAAGCGGATGTTTATCCACAAGATCGTGACTTGTTTGGGTAACAAGGGTTTTACTAGTGCAATAGTCAGTCATCATCATTAAATGTGAGGATTAAATGGAACGAGTTGTGATTACCGGAATGGGTACAGTCAATCCGCTTGGGATAACCGTCGAGGAAAGTTGGAAAAACGTGGTGAATGGCGTATCGGGTGTAGGGCCGATCACGTTGTTTGATCCGTCTGCGTTGAATGTGCATTTTGCGGCGGAGGTAAAAGGTTTTGAGCCTGATAAATACATGGATGCAAAAGAAGCCCGGCGGCGTGATCGCTTTGAACAATTGGGTGTGGCCGCGGCAAAAGATGCACTTGCGAATTCAGGGCTTGAGGTTACAGAAGCCAGCTCCGGGAGGATCGGTGTGCTTGTCTCTTCTGCGATTGGTGGAATTAAATCTTTGCAGGATGCAGTGATTATGAACCATACGGAGGGACCGCGGCGCGTCAGCCCGTTCCTGATCCCGATGTTGATGCCGAACGGCGCGGCGGGCATGATCGCAATCGATCAACAAATTAAAGGGCCCTGTTTTTCTGTCGCTTCTGCATGTGCTTCAGGCTCGGATGGGATCGGGACTGCATTTCTGATGCTGAAGGCAGGTATGATCGACGCCGCGCTCGCCGGCGCCGCAGAAATGACGATCTGTGCGGTGGGTGTGGCCGCATTCGACCGCGTGGGCGCGATGTCTCGTCGGAATGATGATTATTCGATGACCCCTCAGCCCTTCGATAAGAACCGTGATGGCCTGGTAATGGGTGAGGGCGCGGCGGTGCTCGTACTCGAGCGTGAGTCCGATGCAAGAGCACGCGGCGCGAACATCCTGGCAGAACTGGCAGGTTATGGTGCAACCGCGGACGCGTTCCATGTGACGGCTCCTCATGAGCAGGGCGCAGGCGGATCAGCTGCGATGCGTATGGCACTTGACTCCGCCAGGGCAAATATAGATGAGCTTGGTTATATTAATGCCCACGGGACAGGCACTCTGCTAAACGATCAATCTGAAACGCGCGCCCTCAAAGCTGCCTTTGGCGAAAAGGCATACAAGGTCCCCATCTCATCAACGAAATCGATGACTGGACACATGATGGGCGCGACGGGTGCGTTGGAAGTTATTTTTTGCGTGCAGGCCGTGCGTGAAGGGATCCTGCCGCCCACGGTTCATTACGAAACTCCCGATCCGGAGTGTGACCTGGATTACATCCCGAATCAAGCGCGCGAAAGGAAGATCGATCTAGCAATCAGCAACGCGTTTGGATTTGGTGG
>DASWKT010000402.1:0-2667 GCA_036396515.1 Anaerolineales bacterium
CTCCAAGTCAGACCTCGCCTGGTCGCATAAATGGCATTCTTTTCGCGTATATAGAGTAACGGTAAGCATGATGAATAATAAAATTCTATAATCCGAAATCAATCCAGAAGAATTGACCTGCCTGCGCGATACGCTCAAAAATTCCAGCAAAGAGCATGACTCCAAGAATGACCAGAACAACTCCCATCGCAATTTCAATGTAATGCATTACCTTACCATATTTCCGCAGCGTGACTGAGACCCAGCCGACGCCGAGCGCAGCAATCAAGAATGGAATAGCGAGCCCCGCCGAGTATGCACTGAGCAGGGAAACCCCGGTTGACACGGAACCACCGTTCAGGGCAAGTGTCAGGATCGCGCCAAGCACCGGACCTACACACGGCGCCCAGCCCGCCGAAAAGAATATGCCCATCAATGCAGAGGAGAGATAACCCCATTTGCGATCGGGCACTCGCTGGACACGTGTATCATATTCCAAAAACGGTATTCGAAAGACACCGATCATATGCAAGCCAAAGATAATCACCACGATCCCACCGACTTTTGAGAGCACAAATCGCAGGTCGAACAACAGGCGTCCAAACGCGGAAGTGGCAACGCCCAGCGTAATAAACACCAGGCTGAATCCCAAAACGAATGCCAGCCCATGCGTAAAGGTTACGAAGCGATTGCTCCCCACCGCTTCTCCTCCCGCAGCGCGTCCGCCGAGATAACCAATATAGGCCGGCACCAGCGAAAAGACGCAGGGCGAAAGAAAGGAGGCCAGACCTGCAAGAAAGGCGAGGCCGACCGTTACCCGAGCGATATCCATCTATATCCTTCCGTCAAACGAACCCCAGAGATTCTAAGGGTCTCTGTCATTTAAAATGTGGTCTCCGTTGTAACTACCACTGTGCCATGGTCAGGGAGAGATACGCGCGCCTCACTTTCGGCGAGGGAAATGTAGGGCGTCGTCCAGCGGAATATCCATTTCGCGTCTTCAGGTGTGACGTTGATACAACCATGCGAACGTCTCTCACCAAAGGCGTTGTGCCAGAAAGCACCATGGATAGAGATTCCATCGCCGCTGATCACCGTTGACCACGGCACCGCTGGAGTGGAATATCCCGATTGAAAAGTGCCAGCGGTCATGTTCAGGGAGATGATCTTCCAATGCGTCAGCAGGTTCCCGACCGGCGTGGCCAGCTTATCACTTATTTGTCCTGTTTGAGCGTCATATTTGATTCCGCTCGCAATGCGGCAGAAGTAAACCTCTGTATTCCCCTCATAACAGGACAATGTCTGATAATCTAGACTTACATCGATCTTTTTTTCGTTGGGGTCAACATCCGGGCTGATCGGCGCTACATCCTCCTCAGTGAGCACTTTGAAGGCTGCACCATCCGCCCAGAAGAATTCGCCGTATGCGCCGTAACCATAGCCGTGTCCTGCGTCTTCATTCCAACGGTATTCCGGAAAGCCATTATTCGTGCGGATCTGGTCCATCCACACCACCTGGCCATAATACAAACGCGGGGGGAAATTATAGGCAATATGATCCTGCATCCAGGGCGAAGCGACCACACCTTCGTGCGCCAGCTCAACATATGGCACGGTCACTTCTGCCCAAAAACCTGGCTGACCCGCGGGCATTTCCGTGATGGGTGTGTTGGGACGATTGCGCGTGGGCTGAAGGACGGAAGAATAAATATATCCATCAGGAGTTTCAACATAGCGCTGATTGGACAAACCACCAATTACGTTCCCAATTACCTCACGCTTCCATTCCACCAGCGTATCGGCGGCCAATTTGCTGATGGACGTGTTCACATTGGGATCATTCGTTGGCTGGCTCCGCAGATCTATACCCGGATCGACCACGCGCCCGATGATTTCACTGTTGGGGAATTGAGGTAATCGTTTGAAACTGGATAAGTAGTCCAGGTCGAGCGGCCCGTGGGACCCAAACGCGAGAGTACCTAGCCCTGCCAGGCCAACTCCAGACAGCTTGAGAAAATCTCGACGAGAGAGGTTTTGATTCATTCATTCACCAAGAAAATGTAGTAACGACTCAGCGAATCGCTCTTGAACGGCTGAAGCCGTTACCACTTTCTAGGGCTAAGGATACCTGCAAACAAAGGGCAAGTCAACGCCCGGGTTAGGAGCGATTAATCTGCGAAAAATTTCTGCAACGCACGCAGGCAGGTTACACTCACTTTATGGCCGACATCATCCTCGCAGTACGTCACGTGCGCGCCTGCCTGTTCAAGCCTAGCAATCGATGCGCGGGCCCGATCAATGGTGACCATTTCATCCTTTGTGCCATGGGCAACAAAAAATTCCTTACCTTCCAATGGACGCTGTGTGACAAGCTCTTCTAACCCGCCTGGGACAAAACCTGCAAGCAGGGCTGCCTTACGGATCTGCCGTGGATACAGGAACGCCAGCAGGCTGGACACCGCCCCGCCCTGACTGAATCCCATTACATCGAAGACGCTCGCATCAATCTTAGCCGAAGCGGAATACTCGTCCACAAGGTGGATCAACGCCTCAGCGGTAGATCCAAGCATATCGGGGCTGAGTTCGTCATAATTCCCGGTTTGAGGCGGGCGCCAAGAATAACCGCCCGGTTCCACAGGGTAGGGCGCACGTGGCGCGACCATCCAGTAATGATCGGGCATGGCACGT
>DASWKT010000403.1:0-2367 GCA_036396515.1 Anaerolineales bacterium
TCCAACTGCCAATATGACCGATGCGTTGTGCTTCGAATAAAAGACGTTCTTTTTCCCGCAATGCTTCCTCTGCCCGCCTGTGCTGGCGACGCGTTTCGGCCTCGCGTAGTTCGCGTTCTATGGCTGGTCCTAGCCGGGCAAATTTCCCCTTGACGAAAAAGTCATGGGCACCGGCTTTCAGGGCCGTTACCGCCGTCTCTTCACCAATCGTGCCGGAACTTATGATGAATGGCAGATCCAGCCCGCTGGCCTTCAGCACTTCCAATGCTTTTGGAGCATTGAACAGAGGCATGGTGTAATCGCTCAGGATCAAATCCCAGGCCGTTTGTGTGAGCGCCGATTGCATCGCCTCCGCCGTTTCGACGCGTTCAAACTCCACTTCGTAGCCGCCGCGCTGAAGCTCGCGCACCAATAACAGGGCATCATCCTCATTATCTTCAATCATCAGGACGCGTAGAGGTCTTGCCATCAACCATCCTTCAACCGGGAGGCGACTCGTTCAATACCAGCCAGTACAAACCAAGCTGGCGTATGGCATCCGCAAATTGGTTGAAGTCCACTGGTTTGCGAATATAGGAGTTGACACCCATAAGATAACTATTGACGATGTCCTGCTCCTCCTTGGATGAGGTAAGGATCACGACGGGTAATGTACGCGTGCTCGGATCTGCGCGGATACGGCGCAGGACCTCCAATCCGTCGACTTTAGGCAGTTTCAAATCCAGCAGGATAACCTGGGGCCTGTCACGCGGATCCCGGTCGGAATATGTGCCCATGCAAAACAGAAAATCCAGGGCCTCCACTCCATCGCGTACGACGAAGACGTCATTCCCGATATGATTCTTTTTGAGTGCACGCAAGGTTAACGCCTCATCGTCCGGGTTATCTTCTACAATCAATATCATTTTGTGCTCCATCCATACATCCTTTCACTTCAAAGGAAAGTTGAAAATTGCACCCTGATTAACAGCACCTTCGGCCCAGACGCGCCCACCGTGCCTGTGAATGATCTGTCGAACATCTCATTGGCCCGATTTATCCTTCCTGGCTCTCATCGGTAAGGGAGATAATGCCGTAACGTTGTTTCAACCAGCGCGGCGGTAGATATGCCGTGAGAATGGTCAGAGCAGCGGCAAGTCCAATAAGCCGGCTCATAAGTTGCCACCAGTCTTGTTGTGCCCATCCTCCGCCCAAGGCTGCAAAAGGGCTTAAGAACCAGACAATGATGCTCCAGGATACCAAGAGGGTCCGGTACTTTTGTGTTACCTCCGTCACGCGGAAGTAGAGTGTAAAGTAAGCAAGGCCGCCAATAACCTGTGGCAACAGGAGCAAGGCTATAAGTATCACGAAGAAAGGCCCAGTCAGGGGAGCGCGATAAGCAAGTGTTGTTCTCCAGTGGTCCACGTTGATATTCTCAGGAATACTGGCCGTGATGTAGTAAACAAGCAAGACATAGTAGATGAGGTAGGAGGCGGCTAACGGTGCGAGCAATCGGCTATTCCCGGTGAACAGGTAGACCAGGTAATATAAGAGGCCGCATAGTGCGATGCAGATTACCAATATATTAATATAGGTCGCGGTGACAAAGAGTGGGAGAATCGTCAGCCCCAAAGCACCGAATAGATTTAGGAAGCCGCCGACCAATGTTGTGATAGCCAGTCCATACCACCATACCGTAAATGACTGCCAGGCCAGCCTGGCCTCTGAGGAAGAAATCACACGCTTGCTTAAACGCCAGCCGATATAAGCATAAATGCCGGCGGCAACCAGGGCGAAGAGCGCACTGAATAATAATGTGGATTGGATCGTCATCTTGTGCTCTCGATTAAATGATTTCCTTTGCTCGCTGGAAAAGGGAGTCCTCTTCTTTTGGTTCGGCCTGGGGTTTGACACGTTCCAAAGTGGGTAGGGTAAAGAAGAAGGTGGCTCCCTTATTCACCTCCGCCTCCACCCAAACGCGGCCGCCGTGCCTGTGGATGATCCGTTGAACTGTGGCAAGTCCGATGCCGGTCCCGGGAAATTCCGTCATAGCATGAAGTCGTTGGAAGGCTCCGAATAACTTACTTGCATAGGCCATATCAAGACCAGCGCCGTTGTCACGAACGAAATAAATCGTCTCTGCATTTTCGTGTTTCGATCCAAATTCGATGTTCGCCTGTTCCCGCTTTGAAGTGAATTTCAAAGCATTATTCATGAGGTTTTCCAAAACGATCTGCAGAAGATGGGGATCGCCACGCGCATTTAGATTTTGCGCAATATCAAATCTCACGTTGCGCTCAGGATGGGTCTGCTGAAGTTCTGCTGCAATGTTCATCACGAGCTGGCTGAGATCCACGCGAACTAATTTGATCGGTGCTCGTGTAACGC
>DASWKT010000404.1:0-5380 GCA_036396515.1 Anaerolineales bacterium
CGATAAACAAGGAATTAAGATTTGCTCCTCCAACTAGAACGCGTCTCCAAATCATTCAAGGGACTCATGGCCGTTAATTTCGTGTCGATGAACGTTGATGAGGGCGAGCTATTGGGATTGATCGGCCCGAACGGCGCTGGAAAAACCACGTTGTTCAATCTGATTACAGGTGTCTATCCTCCCAACCAGGGACAAATTATCTTTGACGGAAAAGACATCACTTCCACCGCACGACACAAACGCTGTTGGCTGGGCATCTCCCGGACTTTCCAACTGGCACGCCCATTCCCGCAATTAACGGTTTTAGACAATGTAACGATTGGCAGAGTGTACGGCCACAACTCTACCAGGAACAGGGCTCAGGCCGAGTCCGAAGCGCTTGAGATCCTGGAACAAGTAGGGCTTGCCACGCGAGCCGCGGAGAAAGCCCAAAACCTTACACTGGTGGATCGCAAGCGGCTGGAGCTCGCCCGCGCACTGGCAGCCAGGCCCAAATTGCTCTTATTGGATGAATTACTGGCCGGTCTTAATCAATCTGAGGTCTTGGCTTCCATGAAGTTGATCCGAAGCATTCGCGATCTGGGCATCACCGTGATTGTGGTTGAGCATCTGGTGAAGGCAGTCTTCGGCATCGCGGATCGGATCGTGGTTCTTAGCGCGGGAGATATGATCGCTGAAGGCCCTCCCAGGAAGATCGCACGCGACCGCAAAGTCATAGATGCTTATTTAGGGAAATCCTTCGATGACTAAATTTCTCGATGTTCACGGCGTCAACGCTTCATACGGCGATATCCAGGCATTATGGGATGTGTCCCTCAAAGTGAATGAAGGCGAAATCGTCGCGCTCATTGGACCGAATGGAGCGGGGAAAACAACACTTATGCGGGTGATGACTGGTCTTCACCAGCCGTTATCGGGTACCGTTAAACTAGGGAATGCAGATCTGCATACTCTTCCTGCCTACCAGATCGTTGAAAAAGGAGTGATCCTCGTACCCGAGGGGAGACGGCTCTTTGGCGGGTTGACTGTGCTGGAGAACCTGGAACTTGGCGCCTATGCCCGGCGCGCCAGAGACTTGCGTTTCAGAACACTAAAACGCGTCTTCGAGATCTTTCCGTTATTGTCTGAACGGCAGAATCAGCGCGCAAACACATTAAGCGGTGGTCAACAGCAAATGCTGGCCATTGGCCGCGCCCTGATGGGCTTGCCAAAACTCCTGATGCTCGATGAACCCTCGCTTGGACTGGCCCCGATGATCGTTGAAAATATTTTTGAGGTCGTGAAGTTGATGAACAACCAGGGAGTAACCATATTCCTGGTTGAACAAAATGCGCGTCGGGCACTGGAACTGGCAAACCGCGCCTATATTCTTGAGCAGGGCAGGATTGTTGGAAAAGGCACAGGGAAAGAACTCCTGCATAATAATGAAGTCCGGCAGGCCTATCTGGGATTTGCCCCAACCCCAAGATAGTGGAATAAGATGAGCATCGAATCCTTTGCCCAAACGCTTGTTTTCGGTCTGTTCGTAGGAGGCATCTATGGAATCGCCGCGATGGGATTAGCCCTCGTTTTCGGTGTTTTGAAAATGTTGAACATCGCTCATGGCGAGCTGTTAATGCTCGGCGGCTATGCGACTTTCTGGGCTTTCAGCACCTTCGGAATGGATCCGTTTGTTTCTCTCGGGATCGGCATCCCTGTTTTGTTTCTCATTGGCCTGTTATTGGATAGAGCCGTGTATCATCGCATTGTCCGCTTGGTAGGGGAGGAAAAAATCAAGAACTCGCTGTTGGTAAGTTTCGGCTTGACCCTTGTCATCCAGAACCTGGCCATCTGGCTCTTTACCGCGGACGAGCGTACGGTTCAGGTATCCTATGCTGGCGTAGGCTGGAATCTGCTGGGGGTCACGCTGCCCTATACACGCCTGGTCAGCCTGCTCATCGCGATCATCGTAACCCTGGCATTAAATTATTTACTTCATCACACGTATCCCGGCAAGGCCATCCTGGCGACTGCGGAAGACTTTGAGGCCGCAGAATTGGCCGGGATCAACATCCATCGCGTGTATATGATGACGTTTGCACTGGGTGCCTCTCTGGCTTCGATCGCCGGGACGCTTGTTACCGTTATCTATGGCATCTCACCCAGCATCGGCATCATCTGGACGCTCAAAGCTCTCATCGTTATTGTCCTGGCCGGTACAGGCAGTATCCTGGGCGCCTTCCCTGCCGGGATTCTTTTAGGTGTAGTGGAAGCAGTCAGCGGAGCATTTATTGGTTCGACCTATCGCGAAGTGGTTGGACTGGTGATTTTCCTGCTTGTGCTGATCCTGCGCCCGCAAGGTTTGTTTGGAAGGAATTGATGCAAGAGATGACCATCGCACAGCGCACAAGGATATCCGTTCATCGCTGGCTTCCACAGGCAGGGATCATTGTTTTGATCCTGTTCGCCATCTTCTTTCCAAGGCAGGTCGATAAGCAAAATACCTGGAATTTATTTTTTCTCATTTGTCTGCATATCTCCCTGGGGCAGAGCTGGAATATTCTCGCAGGCTTCGCGGGACAAACCAGTCTCGGTCATGCGGCGTTTTTCGGGATCGGCGCGCTGGCAGCGCGTATCTTGTGGTTTAGTGGAATGCCTTTTGCACTGGCATTTATCACCGGCGGGCTGGCAGCGGTCGCATTTGCCATGCTGATCGGCGCGCCGACCTTTCGTCTGCGCGGTGCGTACTTTGCCATTGGCACGCTCGGCGTGGCAGAAGTGTTGCGGATCACCGTCAGCCAAAATATTCCTCTGATTTCGACGATGTCTGGCACGCTGATTGCCACGTATGACCTTCCGGCGCGGTATTATCTGGCATTGGGATTGGCAATCACAACCACAGGCGCGGCATACGTGTTACTCCGTTCGCCGTGGAGCCTGGGCATTCTGGCTGTGCGCGAAGATGAAGGCGCGGCTCAGGCAACCGGAGTCCATGTGCTTCGTCATAAGTTACTCGCGCTTTCTCTGAGCAGTTTCTTCGCGGGTCTCGCAGGAGGTGTATTTGCGTTCCAGCAAATCAGTTACTATCCCTCCGCACCGTTCAGCCCTCTATGGACCTTCGATGCGCTGTTGATCACATTTATCGGCGGACTGGGCACACTGGCAGGACCTGTGATCGGCGCGATTTTCTTCATCTTCGTGCGTGAACAACTGGCGTTGAACCTGGTTGCAATTCATCAGGTGATTTTTGGCATTCTGTTCATTTTGATTGTCCTCATATTCCCAGGCGGATTGGTGGAAGCATGGGAGCGATTGAGGAAAATCCCTTACAGAAAGGAGAAATGAAATGACGGCGTTTCGAAGTGATGTCGTTGGAAGCCTGTTGCGTCCAGCTTATTTGAAAGAGGCACGCAAAAAACGTTCTTCAGGTGAGTTGAGCCACGCCGAGTTCAAAAAGATCGAAGACCGAGCCGTGGACGAAGCAATTGCTCTCCAAATCGAATCGGGCCTGGATGTGATCAGCGATGGTGAAATGCGGCGTTACGCCTTCTTTGGACATCTGATCGATGCCGTGGAGGGATATGACAAGTTCGGCGGCTGGGCGATTCCTTTCCACGATGATGAGGGCAACGAGCTGGTCTTCAAGCGGCCCGTCGTTGTATCGAAGCTAAGGCGAGTGCGTCCTCTCTGCGAAGAGGAGTTCACGTATCTGCGGGCGCGGACAGATCATCCAGCCAAGGTAACGCTGATTAGCGCGCAACAGGCCGCGGCTTATTACGATGCGGAAAAATCCAAAGGCGCGTATGCCACGATCGACGCCTATCTCGCGGACGTGGTAGACATCCTGAGAACAGAGGTCGAAGAACTGATTCGTCTGGGATGTACTTATATCCAGATCGATGCGCCTCAATACGCGGCGCTCCTCGACCCATCCATACGCGAGGGATATCGCAAACGCGGGAACGATCCGGATCATCTGCTGGACCGCTGCATCGAACTGGACAACGCGGTGATCGGTGATCATCCGGGGATAACATTTGGCATTCATCTTTGCCGGGGCAACAATCAGAGCAAGTATTATGCCAGCGGCGGATATGACCCGATCACTTCGGTATTCAGTCGCACAAAGTTCGGTCGTTTCCTGCTTGAGTATGATGATGAACGTTCCGGAGGTTTCGAGCCGTTGAAGCATGTCCCCGAAGATCGTACTGTTGTGTTGGGATTGATCACGTCTAAAAAGCCAAAACTCGAGAGCAGAGATGAATTGAAACAACGGATCGAAGACGCATCAAAGTATGTACCTCTTGAGCGACTGGCCTTAAGCTCACAATGCGGGTTCGCTTCGACCGAGGAGGGAAATTTGCTGACGGCAGAACAGCAAGCTGCGAAACTTCGACTCGTCTCCGAAACCGCGCGCGAGGTGTGGAGTTAAGGTGATTCCTTATGCCTGTCAATGAAAGGATATGTTTCTGATGCGGCTGGTCACTTACAAGTTAAGAGGCAGATGGCACGCCGGGATTGTCATTGAAGACAAGGTTGTGGATTCCGCAGTTGCGGGAGAGACTGCCAATATCTTCAGTGACGTGGAGATCGGCTGGGTTTCAAATCGTGTCATTATTCAGTTGACCCGGGAGAAGCAATCAGAACTTGAAACAACTGCACACGAACTTGCAAATTCGAATCCATCCCCTCGTCATGTATATCCTTCAGAGAACGTCCAACTCGGTCCCCCAATCCCCGATCCAGACAAAATTATCTGTCTCGGATTGAACTATCGCAGACATGCTGAAGAGGCGGGGCTTCCAATACCAACGGTTCCCATCCTCTTTGCAAAATATCGTAATGCGCTGAATGGACCAGCAAGTCCGATCATCCTGCCGGGGATGAGCGAAGAGATAGACTACGAAGCGGAGTTGGCTGTAGTCATCGGAAAACGATGCAGGAATATCACTCCCGCGCTGGCCCTGGATTATGTTGCGGGATATATGGCATTCAACGATGTGAGCGCACGCGACCTGCAGATGCGCACGGGGCAATGGCTGTCCGGAAAGACCTTGGATACATTTGCTCCATGCGGTCCGGCGCTTGTGATCAATGAGATCCACGATCCGCAATCGCTGGACATATCCACACGCGTCAATGGCCAGACCCTTCAACAGGGAAATACCAGCGATATGATATTTTCTGTGGCGGAGACTCTTTCCTATATCAGCCAACTGATGACTTTGGAACCAGGAGACATCATTGCCACAGGCACGCCCGAAGGAGTTGGCTTCAAGAGAAACCCACCCATTTTCCTTCGTCACGGCGATGTCGTCGAAGTAGAAATTGAAGCGATTGGAACATTGCGAAACCCGGTTGTCGCAATCGATAGTTAGCCTTCTCATTTCGAAAGGAGGCA
>DASWKT010000405.1:0-11695 GCA_036396515.1 Anaerolineales bacterium
TCTTCATCTCCATATTTTAGCCCATCCTTTTACTCACTCCCGGCATACTAAAGTGACATCGCCTTTAGATTTTTGTGGTTAAATAGGGACCATGAAGGAACTTGTCTTTCTCAAACTCGGCGGATCATTAATTACCGACAAGACCCAGCCCTACACTCCCCAATTGGACGTCATTAAGGACCTCGCGATCCAGATCGCGACGGCGCTTCAGACTCAGCCGAACCTGCGCCTCGTGATCGGACATGGTGCCGGCTCTTTCGGCCATGTCCCTGCGAGTGAATACCATACGCGTGACGGGCTGCCGCGCTCCTCTCCTCTCACCCACAGGGAACGAGACGAGACCGAGGATAGTTACTGGAAGGGGTTTGCTGAAGTGTGGTATCAGGCCTCGGCCCTGAATCGATTCGTGATGAAGGCTTTACATAAAGCCGGGGTAAGCACCATATCCCTGCCGCCCTCTTCAAGTGTGATTGCGAGCAATGGAAAGGTATTCGTCTGGGAGACGACCCCGATCCGGATGGCTTTATCGTCACGGATTGTTCCTGTTATTTTTGGGGATGTTGTCTTCGACGAAGTGCGCGGCGGCACGATCCTTTCCACGGAAGACCTGTTCATCCATCTGGCTCACGCGCTCAACCCCGAACGTATTCTGCTCGCCGGAATCGAATCCGCGGTGTGGGAGGATTTCCCTGCGCGTACGCGTAAAATTGAAAAGATCACTCCGAGTTCATATAGCGAGGTCAGCGAAGGTGTTGGCAAATCTACTGGCGCGGATGTGACCGGCGGGATGCAATCGAAGGTGGACCACATGCTCGAACTGGTCCAGAAAAATCCTGAACTCGCGGTTCAGATTTTCTCCGGCGCGCAACCGGGCAATATCATACGCGCGTTGACGGGAGAGATATTGGGCACATTGATTTCAGCGTAGACTTTGCTGATTTCAATTCTCTTGCTTCCTCAGCCAACCTTGTGACACAATGCACAAAAATGAGGGAAAGAAGGCAATTGTCGAAATTCTGGAAGTTTTGGATAATGTATGTAGAATTCTGAACAGAAGGAGCAAATATGGCAACAACAAAGTCCCCTATGGGGAAATCGAAGATCAGGAAGGCTTCACCGAATAAGAAAGTTATGTCGAAAAAGCCTCTCGTCAAAAAGGCCGGAGCTTCATTGTCGTCCAACGGCAGGAAGGCAGTTGTTCCGTTCGTAGCAACCAAACTTAGACTTCTGCGCCCGGTGCCCTCCGACATCGAGATCGCGCAAGCTGGCAAGCTCAAACCGATCCTCCAGATTGCCGCCGAACTCGGTATCCGTGAGAATGAACTTGAGCTCTTTGGCCCATACAAGGCAAAGGTCAAACTCGAAATTCTCGACCGCCTTGCCAAGCGACCAGACGGCAAGTACATCGACGTGACCGCCATCACGCCCACGCCGCTCGGTGAAGGCAAGACCACAACTACCGTTGGTGTGTGCCAGGCGCTTGGCGCTCACCTCGGCAAGCGAGTCATCACCGTCATCCGCCAGCCCTCCCAGGGACCGACGTTCGGCATCAAGGGTGGAGCGGCTGGCGGCGGCTATTCGCAGATTATCCCGATGGAAGATTTCAACCTGCACCTGACAGGTGACATCCACGCCATTACCGCCGCGCATAACCTGTGCGCCGCGGCACTCGATGCGCGCATGATGCACGAATCCATGCAGGATGACGAGAAACTCTTCAACGCTCTCTGCCCGCCTGACAAGAAGGGCAATCGCAGATTCTCACCGTCCATGCTGCGGCGCCTCAAGAAGCTCGGCATTGACAAGACCAATCCCAACGAACTGACACCCGAAGAACGCAGCCGCTTTGCCCGCCTGGATATTGACCCAAATGGCGTTCAGTGGCGCCGCGTCATTGACGTTAATGACCGCTTCCTGCGCGAAGTTCAGGTTGGCCTTGGCAAGGATGAAGCTGGTTTCGAGCATCGCTCCGGGTATGACATCACGGTAGCATCCGAGATCATGGCAATCCTGGCGCTGACCACCGGCCTTGCAGATATGCGCGACCGCCTCGGCAAGATGGTGGTTGCAACAAGCAAGAAGGGTGAGGCCGTCACCGCGGAAGATTTGGGTGTGGCTGGCGCGTTGACCGTCCTGATGAAGGATGCCATTAAACCCAACCTGATGCAGACCCTCGAAGGTACTCCGGCCTTCGTTCACGCGGGCCCGTTTGCCAACATCGCGCACGGACAGTCCTCCATCATTGCTGACAAGATCGCCCTCAAACTGGCCGATTATGTCATCACGGAATCAGGCTTCGGCGCGGACATCGGCATGGAGAAATTCTTCGATATCAAATGCCGCTACTCTGGCCTGGTCCCGCAGGTTGTTGTGTTGGTCGCCACCGTACGCGCCCTCAAGATGCATGGCGGCGGCCCGAAGGTCGTGGCCGGCAAACCGCTTGCGCCTGAATACACAGACGAGAACCTTGACCTGCTCCGCAAGGGCCTGCCTAACATGATCCAGCACATCGAGAACGCGCTCAAGTATGGCGTGAATGTGGTGGTGGCAGTCAACTCCTTCGCCAATGACACCCCTGCGGAAGTGGAACTCGTCCGGCAGGCCGCCCTCGAAGCGGGCGCGATGGACGCGGTCGTCTCCCGTCACTGGATGGAAGGCGGAAAAGGCGCGGTCGCATTAGCGGAAGCAGTCGTCAAGGCCTGCGAGAAGCCCAGCAACTTCCAGTTCCTCTATCCAGTGGATCAGCCGATTAAGACCAAGATCGAAACTATTTGCCGCGAAATCTATCGCGCCGATGGAGTAGACTACTCACCTGAGGCTGAAGCCAAGATCGAACAGTTCACAAAACTTGGTTTTGGTGATCTTCCACTGTGCATGGCGAAGACCCATCTCTCGTTCACCGATAGCGCTGCGGTCAAGGGTGCCCCACGCGGCTTCCGGGTGATGATCCGTGATATTCGCGCATCGGTCGGCGCCGGGTTCCTCTATCCGCTGCTTGGTGAGATGCGCACTATGCCTGGCCTGCCCACACGTCCTGTGTTCTACGATGTGGATCTGGACCTGGAGACAGGCAAAGTCGTCGGTTTGTTCTAATCAACAAGAAAATAGACCCTGAAGGTCTTCGGACCGTCAGGGTCTATTTCTTTAACTTCCGCACAACGGATCAAGTACGGCGGCAAATTCCTCTTTCTCCGTAACCCCAAACCAGCGCTGAATGAGCTGCTTGGAGGAATCCAGCAAGGCAAATTCTGGAGAGGCAAGTGGTGTGAGCAACTCATGCCAATCCGACCTTGCATGAAAATTGACGCGTTTCACACTCATGCAACTGCTATATTTTTTCTCTAACCCATGCACGATGGGCTCCATCTGACGGCAATCCATTCAGGTCCCTGCAAAGAATTCAATAAAGATCAAATCTTTTTGTTTCGGAATATTCGTGACAACCACTGTTGGCGTTGGAGCTGCCAGGGTCATCTTTTCCTGTGTCAACTTGGGAGAGGGTGTACATGCAGATATAGCCCCCAAAAACAAAAATACAAAAACAAAGCGCTTAAGCAGCATGTTTGACCAATATTCTAAACGAAGAACCAACATGACTTCCAATGGAAGGACGATGTATTGAACAGGATTCTTTCGTTAAAATTAGATTTCAGCGAGACTGAACATAATAAATTTTTCCTCCCTGCCCTTGATAGATCAGTTCCAGTTTCGCAAATTTTTCAATTTCCTTTGGACCCAGATAGTGCTTGTATTCATTAGGCTCAAACCAGACAATGTACCCCGGCTTATCATGGGGCCAGCCTGCATAGGCCTCTGCCGGGTCAGTGTCGGTGACAAATGGTAAAAGGGAAACAGGCTGACGCGTAAAGAACCAGACCGCGTCCACATAGTTGCTATAAAAAATCTCCTGCGGCTGCTGTTCCCTGATCCTTAGCATTTCGGCGACAATGGTCATTTCATGATAGGTCCGGCCATTGAACATGTTGGCGCCGCTCGGCTCGCCCTCGACCCTGGCTTTTATCATATACTCTCTGAGACTATAGAGAGGATATATGGACCACAAGGCAAGGATAAACACCAGTGCATACCCAAGCCGCTGCTGGGAAAGCCGCAGATGAGGGTAGACCAGTTTATCGAATGTAATCAGGATAAAGATCGCAGTTGGGACCAGCAGGATAATATAATAACGATCCGAGAAAAGATCGCGGTGGTCATCCGTAACAATCGTCAGTGCTACCGCAATAAAATAGACTACAGCATATACCATGCTGGGATATACAGAGGGCGCAGTAAAAGCCCGCACCCAGGCGCGTCCCCCTTCCCTGTTCCTCCGATTGATCCAAAGCAGAAGCACAGCCAATGCACCCAAAGGAATCAGCGGTCTGGTTAGAACCGGCATCAGGAACGCAAGATACGGAACAAACCAGTGCAGCATCTTCGTCAAGGCCAGGGATGTATTCCTGCCCGCGTCAACGATCTGGGTTGATAATCCCCATAAGGAGCCGTACGTCATGATGTTGTGCACGATCAACCACCATGCAATGGGCAGAACAGAGGCGAGCCCCAGAATAGGGCCATCGCGCAACAAAGTACGGATGGATTTTCGATTTTCGATCAATATCACGATTTCTGCGGTAACCGTTATTGCCAGCCCGACATAACGCTGGAGCGGAGCCAGGATGCTGAACAACACCATCCAGGCAAATGCGCGATAGGAGCGTTTCTTGACATAATTGTCAACCGCGATCAGAAAGCCCAGAGTCAAAGTCAGATAGAAAGGGTCGGAACTGATGTTGGCATGGATGCGGAGCGCGGAGATCGATAGGAAAACAAAAAGGCTGGCAAGATACGCATATAGCGCTCTTTCCGAAAACACACGGGAGAAGATGACCCCGCTCAAAAAGATGTTCAGGCCAAGCAGGAAAACATTGAAATACCAGCCTGCAACAAAAACGTCCAGACCGGTAAGCAGGCTTAAGCCCGCCAAAATCATCGAATAAAGTGGCGGCCACGAAAGAAGCGGGGTGCCTTTATGATCGTACAAACCATTCCCCACCAGCAAATTCTGTGCAACGGAGAGATACTTGGTTGAATCGGATGAGACCCCCGCGCCGTATTTGGCGGTTGCAACTGCGCAGAGAATCATCGCGATGATCGCAAGAGTCGAGAGAAATATCCAGAATGCGCTTTTTGGAAGAGTACCGGATGGGAATCGCATAAATTTATCGAGCCCAATTATAATGGATGCAATGGATAACCTATTCACCATGACCATCTCAAATGCTCTGGAATCACTGCGCGGAGGTAAAGCTTCGCCTCAACTCCTGGCCGAAGCCTGCCGCCGTCAAATCGAGCGGCTCAACCCGATGCTTAATGCCTTTATCACGGTCATTGATCCGCAGCATATGCTCAACGCTCAGCTACCATCAACCAATCACCGATCGACAAATGAACTGCGCGGCATTCCCATTGCAGTAAAAGACCTGTTCGATACCGCAGGGATTCGCACAACAGCTGGCTCAAAATTCTTTGCAGAGAATATTCCTGAACAAGACGCGTTCGTCGTCGAAAAACTCAGGCAGGCGGGCGCGCTGATTATCGGAAAAACAAACACGCACGAGATCGCCCTTGGCGTAACCGGGAACAATCCACATTACGGGACGGCACGTAATCCCTGGGATACAACTCGCATCCCCGGCGGCTCGTCGAGCGGATCGGCTATCGCGGTGGCAACGAGTATGGCGCTGGGGGCGCTCGGCACGGACACGGGCGGCTCGATTCGCATCCCCGCATCGTTGTGCGGCGTGGTGGGTTTCAAGCCCACATTTGGGCGCGTCAGTACGCGCGGTGTGTTCCCGCTCTCGTGGAATCTCGATCACGTCGGGCCGTTAGCAAGCTGCGTCCAGGATGCTGCGTTGATAATGCAGGTCATTTCTCCCTATGATCCGCTTGACCCCGCCTCCATCAAGATGCTCGCGGGCGATTATGTTGGCCATCTCCAAAATGATATGGAAGGCAGAAGGATCGCGCTGGGTACTGGCGAATATATGGAAACATCAGACCCCGAAATACTGGAAGCCGTGCGCGCTGCCGCAAAGGTATTTGCAGAACGGCTTGGATGCCGCGTTCAAGAAGTGGATGTAAGTTGGCTGCGAGAGGCGGCACTGGCAAATAAGACGATGACGCAATCCGATGGCGCGGCAGTCCATCGCGACCGCTTAAAGGAACATCCTGATTGGTTCGGGGAGGATATTCGCCGCAGGCTGGAGGAAGGCGCGCAAACCTCCTCGACAGAATATATCCTCGCCAGGCGGATTCAGGCTGAAGTCCGCAAGAGATTCGAACAATTCTTTGAATCCTATGATCTGCTGATTCTCCCCGCAACACCGATTGTCGCGCCGACCATCGAAGGTCATGACGCGGTTGAGCAGGCGGGACGACTCACGCGTTTCACTGCGCCGTTCAACCTGGCAGGCTTGCCTGCATTGTCCCTTCCCTGCGGATTCACAACAGACGGATTGCCGGTTGGCTTGCAGATCGTTTCACGCGCCTGGGCAGATGCAAAAGTGCTCAACGCCGGCTACGCCTTCGAGCAGGCAACCGAATGGCATAAGAAAAGACCTGAGTTGGCTTGATATGCAAAACAGCCCCGGCTCAAAATCCGAGGCTGTTTCTCTTGCTTAATTTATTCAATTGTCAATTAACGCCCCCTACGGATCCATTCATGGCTAGAACGGACAGCCGGGGTAGTAATAGGCTGGTCCCTCATAGGGAACAGCGGGATCACAATTGCCAGAGACATCCTCATCAAAGAACTCAACCGGGAGGGATTCAAAACTGCCGGCAGGATCCGGAACAGTGTAGGTAATTGTGTCTCCAGAATAGGCTCGCATAGGCTGACAATGAGGGCCAAAGTCTGTCCACTGAAAATCTGTGAATTCCCACCAGTCCCAAATGCTATAGCAAAACTCAGGAGCCACAGGGACGTGTGCCCAAAACGTGCCGCCCCAAAAGAGCGCAACGTTCTCTCCCGCCACCTTCTTGGATGCAGTGCACGTGACTGTACTGTCATCAACTTTCGTACAGTGGAGGTCGAAGTTGGCTCCTCCTTCCACCTGCAGGGAGCCTTTGAGGTCCGCTTTGGAGAACTTGCCGCTTACGCTGAAGGTAAAGACAGGGCCCTTACCCGGAACATATTGCACGCCCACAAGCATGGCAGTTCCAGCTGCCAGGGGTGCGGCGGCAACTGTGCCCACAAGCATGACTAACATCGACACTACAACTAGGATCGTCAACACGTACTTCTTCATGATTTCCTCCAATTGATTCTTGTACCCCAACCGCATTGGGTTGACTGATAGCATGACGGGCGGCCGAATGTCAAGTTACTTGAAAACCTGGGCGTTATGCGTTGGAAGGCAATTGCAATGTAATTGAAAGTAGTAGCCCATCGCAAATGCAATTCAGGAGCTGGACATCTTGCTACCCAACCGCTCAGAAGCAAGCTTGATCCTCATAATGTGGTTACTTTTATACGCAATCTGCATGAACTCCCACTAGCCTTTGGGTACTTTACAGCTTGCTGCTTTTGATCAGAGAAGATTGGCATGAATTCGCGCATTATTTTTTGTCAGGCAGAATCTACGATTGAGTATAGATGTCCCACTCGTTGGTACAAAGCCATTTCCCAAACGAAAAGCCGGCGCACGGAAACGCGCTCAAAACCTTCCTTCTTAATCAACGCATCCATATCAGCAATCGGATGAAGAAAAACGCGAAAAGGGTCGTTCCGTAGGCGCTGAAAGAAGTTCAGCACCTTTAGTCCGATTCGCATATACCAAATCTCGCGCGGATAAGTTAAAGCAAGTGCTTTTCGACTGTGCTCTGCAGCGGCTTTCAACAAGCTGTGGAAATCGGGATAACAACACACCACGCGGTCAAGCGTCACGATATCTTCTTTTGGGAGATCAACGGCTACATCTGTAAAATCGGCATGGATGAAATTTACGCGCTCGCCATGTCCGCGCCGCGCGGCTTCCGCTTTGGCTTCTTTCAAATATGCGGAGGACGCATCCACATGTGTAGCTGCCTCTGCCACATCATCCAGCAGCTCGTGATGGATCGCGCCGATCCCACCCCCAATATCCAACAACGTAGCATTCTTAAGGTCTAAACTGCGGATAGCATCCAGAATTAACCGCGTCTGTCTAGGAGGGCCTTTTCTGGAATAGCTTTTAAGCTCTGATCTGGCTTCATCCTCGCTAAAAGCCTGATCGGTAATTTCACAGCAATTGCATGGCATGGTACCACTCTTTCTCGTAGTGGCGACTTACTTGGCGCCGCCCGTGATTCGCTACACTCCCCGGCACTTGCACCCGGGGCAAGTGTGCGCATGCGCTTAGCCGCGCAGCAGCAAGTGCAGGTGAGCAAATCAAGCAGGTGTAGTCGTTCTTAATAAGAACGACTGGCCCACAGGGGCGCTTCGCAGAGTCGTTACTACTCTTGTAATTGTGGCAATATCTGCTCATAATATTTCAGCGAACCCGGGTTGATCAATGCATCCTTATTACTGACAGCGCGTCCATTGATGATGTTCGTGACTGCGCTCTCTACTTTCTTCATATTTAATGTATAGGGAATATCTGGCGTTTCAAGAATCAGAGCAGGCACATGACGCGGCGACGCGTTCTCGCGCAGAGTCTTGCGGATTTTATCCTTCAACTCATCCGTCAAAGCGAAGCCTTCCACAAGTTTGACAAACAGAATCACGCGTTGATCCTCCTGATAATTTTGTCCCACTGCCAGGCTGTCAGCGATCTCCGCTAGATTCTCCATTTGTGCGTAAATTTCTGCCGTACCGATGCGCACGCCGGAAGGCTTCAACACCGCGTCTGAGCGGCCATAGAATGTGATGCCACCTGTATCGCTATGGATCAAAATATAATCACCGTGCCTCCATACGTTCGGATAAACATCAAAGTAGGCATTGTGATATTTTGAGCCGTCTGAGTCATTCCAAAAATATAACGGCATGGAAGGCGCGGGGGCTTCACAAACCAATTCACCCTGCTTATCGAAAATCGGATTGCCTTTCTCGTCATACGATTTGATCTTCATCGCCAGTGCCGCGCTCTGTAATTCACCTGCATAGACCGGAAGTGTCGGGCTGCCCGCTGCAAAACATCCGTTGATATCCGTGCCGCCTGAAATCGAATTAAAGTGCAGGTCAGGTTTGATCTCGTTATAGACATATTCGAAACCTTCGGCAGAGAGCGGCGAGCCCGTCTGTGAGATTTCCCTCAACGAAGAAAGATCGTAATCCCTGCCCGGCGCGAGATTTTCCTTCTTCAAAAAATGGATGTAGCTTGCACTGCATCCAAAGATCGTAATCTTTTCATCCTGGATCAATTTCCACATGGCGCCCGGATCAGGATAATTCGGATTTCCCTCATACAGCACGATCGTCGCACCGACCGCAAGTGAGCTCAACAGCCAGTTCCACATCATCCAGCTACATGACGTGATGTACATGATCCTGTCACTGCGCTTAAGATCTGTGTGCAAAAGCAATTCCTTGAGATGATTGATCAACACACCCATGCCCTGAACCATGCATTTTGGTTTGCCTGTGGTACCAGATGAGAACATAATATACAGGGGATGATCGAAGGGCAGGTGCTCGAATTCGATTTCCGGGTCATCTTCTTTTGAAACAAAATCGAGATAATGAACGCCATTGGAGATTTGGGAGATATCAGGTCTTTCGTGCGTGTACGAAACAACGATTACTTTTTTCAGCGATGGGATCCCGCGCGTGACTTCAGCGGCATGACCCAGCGTGTCAAACACTTTGTCTTTATAGAAATATCCATCGGCTGTAATCATCACTTTCGGCTCGACCTGCCCAAGCCGTTCGATGGCCGCGGCCGGGCCAATGTCCGTTGCGCAGGAGGACCAAGTCGCGCCGAGGCTAGTTGCTGCTAGCGTCGCAGTTGCCGTCTCGATCAGGTTTGGCATATACCCAACAACTCGATCTCCCACACCAACGCCTACCTTCTTCAGGGAATGCGCAAGGCGCGCCACCGAGTCGTACAATTCCGCGTAGGTCAGATGTTTGGATGTTCTGGTTTCGCCTACGAATATGAACGCGAGCTGATCGTCACGATGACGGAGAAGATTCTCTGCAAAGTTTAATTGTGCACCGGGAAACCACCTGGCACCCGGGAATTTTGTCAGATCCTCAACGATTTGATCGTGGCGCTTCGAAACCTTGATTTCCGCGAAGTTCCACATCGCCTCCCAAAAAGCTGGAATATTTTCGACCGACCACTCATAAAGCTCTGCATACGATCTCAAATTCAATTCATGTCCTACATTGATCTCATGGATAAAGCGGGTGATGTTTGCATCCCGTTTGCGTTCCTCGGAAGGGGTCCAGAGTGGAGTTCTCATAGGGCACTCCTTTAATTTCCCTCAAGCCGCCATGAACAAGAGAAACGCGTTACTATAAATCCCTTCGGGCCACCCACGTATTCCTTTCCTGGATACCAGATATCACCAAAAGTAAATTGTTCAGTCATAAATACTCTCCTCACGTTTTGGTTGCTCAAATTATAAGTCAAATAAAAACACGAATGGTGGACATTCGTGTTTTTAGGAAATCAACTTTCGGTCTCAATGTGTGTGCACAGCATGTTTGGCATGGTTTGCCGCGCTTTCCATTGCCTCGAACATTTCTGCTGCCTCATCTGGAGATAGTCTTTCTTCCAGAATCGGAAGATAAACCTCCTCCTCTTTGGCAAAGTGAACTTTCACCAGCGCGTATAGCCCATACAATCCACGCTGGAGTGGTTTGAAGTTTTGTGGTGATAGTTCCTGTTGTAGTTGTAGTGTGGCGAGTTCTTCAATATAGCGCCCCACTTCCACATGGTCGCGGCTCATGGTGCGCGTCGCATCGGGGCTGCCAAGCACCTTCTGGACAGCCGGATAGAGAGCAGCATCTTCGGCCTGTGCATGGGGGATCAGATGATACGCCAGGAATTCATACACCTCGTTCACTCCCGCGCGGATCTGTTCCAATGGCGCTTCAGGGATGCTGTCCGCCACTTGACGGATTTGTTCTATATGAGGGATCAATTCCTTATGTTCGTCGCGTAAAGGCTGTGTCAGAGTTTTCATTTTCTTTCTCCTTTTCTTGAAAGTTGTACTCAAACTATACGCTCATCCCATTTAAAGATACATGATGCAAATCAATTAACTGCACCTTCGTTCGCCATCTCCTCCAATCGCTCCAGATCATTGACCGCCACCCACTTTCTGCCGGTGGAGATCAATCCCTCCGCAGAAAAGCGACTCATCACACCGCTGACGGTTTCAATCGTTGTGCCTGTCATCGCCGCCAGATCCTGGCGTGAGAACGGGATTTGGATCAACATCCCTATTTGTTTTTGTTCCCCCAGTTTCTTCGCAACCCGAATGAGCGTGGCAGCGACACGCTGCTCAATCGTGTAAACACTCAATTGTTTAATGATCTCCTGAGATTCTTCCAGGCGCTGTCCCACTGCCTTCAAGACCTTGATGGTGACTTCAGGGTAACGATTAAGCACCTGCTCGAAATTTTGTGCGGGGACCTGCAGGATGCAGCAATCTGTTTGTGCAATCGCCGTTTCAGCGTACCCCTGCTGACTGACAATGG
>DASWKT010000406.1:0-5690 GCA_036396515.1 Anaerolineales bacterium
CTCTCTGTGAGGTAGGTTCATTCCAGTAAGCTGGCGAACTTCGAGTGTAAGACCAACGCGGTCATTCTGTCAATAGTTGCTGGTTTTTTTGGTGTTTTTACCACAATCATGCCAACAAAGATACTGGTGAGTATCGCGCAAATGATGATAAGGCCCCGCATGTTGATCTCCTTGTAAGTGATACCACATGCGCTTTTTATGCCGTCTTACATTTCTCACTGCAACAATTTGCGAATATGTTCCGTATGGTCGCGCTCATGCCACAGGGCACGACGAAGCACTTTTCGCGGACTCCAAATCTCCCCCTCAAGGCCGATCACCTTGTTCAGTCTGTCCAGTTTGGGAAGCAGAGAATTGAAATGCTCTCTGACGACTGCCAATCGTTCCAATGGATCTTCAGGCACATCCTTTTCATCTTCAGGGAAGGGATAACCGATCCGCTCCTGATACCACCATTCTGCTCCACCGATATGCCTAAGAATTCCATTAATTGACCAGCGTTCATTCGGATAGGTCTGACCAAGCTTTTCCGCGCTCAAGCCTCTGACGATGCTCATTAAGTCTGCACGGCTCCAGGCGAGCAGCTTCAGCGCCCGTTCGATCTCATGCAGGACGAGCGGCTTCCAATCGTAGACGAAGAAGGATTCGACCATGCAGGTATCCTTTCCACGCTCAACACGTTCAAAAGCCTGATTGATGAAATAAGCATCGAACGTCTCTTCAACACTGACCTCAACCTTATCATCCAGCCACGATTCTCCGTGACGGGCAATCCAGGCTGCATACTCCCGCGCGGCTTGTATAAAATTCTTTTGTGCTTCATTGCCATCCTGTCCATACGCAAAACAGCCCGGATGTTCCAGTGCCCAGGCGATGGTGCGGTCATCATTGTTATTTTCAATTCCAATACGGAAGATCATCTGTCTTCTCCTTGTCCGCTTTGCAGTGAATCACCTATTTTCTTAACCCCTGCACAGTGGCCTCATCCAGCTCCAGCACGATCTCCGTGTAATTCTCGATCAAAGCGATGATCGCCTCACGCGGACCGTGTCTCCACTCGTCGCTGCCGTAAAAGGCAGCCTCACTCTGCTCGCGGTGTGCGAGACTATTGTAGCGGCGGATCAGATAGTATGCGTCTTCATCATGCAGTGAGGGACCAAACGCCACCACATCCACCTTCCAGCGTTCGAGCATTGGCATGGATTTTTCGACCACGAGGCGATGGAACTCATTACGCGTGCCAGGTTTTAGGTTGTATAAGCGGATCTCGACAAAGTATTTCATGGCTGTTCCCATCGTATCCTTGATAGCTGGCTGATCATTTTACGTTGCATGACGATAATGCCAATCAGAATAATGGTCAAGATCGGCCAGATGATGACAAAAACCCAGACGTTGATTTCCTTGTACGTAATTCCAAATATGGCTGCCCAATAGACCAATACATTCACACACCAATCGAAGATTCGATCCATCATTTCGTGATCTCCTTTACGAAAGTCTCTACATTGATGGATCGGATTTTATGAGGAATGGGCTTTCAAAGTCTCTCTCAAACTCTCAAGTTGAAGGTCGAGTTGACATCCTCTGTGATCCCTTCTGTCAACCTCCCAAACCCTAAGTCAAAATTGGATTGAGCCATGTCAAATAACAAAACAGTCTGGTCTTCAGAACAGGGCGATCTGCGCAAGAAAAGCCAAAGCACTGCCAGCAGTACTTCATTGCCACCTCAACAGCAGACCGTTTACCTGCACCGCGAATCCAGTGGACGCCCTGGGAAGCCGGTAACACTGGTAAAAAACCTGGTGCTTTCCGCTGATGAGTTGAAAGCGCTGGCGAAAAAGCTAAAACAGGAATGCAGCACAGGCGGGACGATCAAAGACGACGTGATCGAGATTCAAGGCGAACAGCGTGAGAAGATCGCGGACGTTTTGCATAAGTTGGGATATAAGGTAAAGATAGCGGGAGGCTGACCAAAATTCCCTCGGCCAACCTCCCACCAGACATTGATTATTGTTCAGGCTACCATTCGATCCAATCGCCTTTGGGGTGGACCCAGACCGAGTCGGCGGCTTCGCCAGTGAAGAGATGGTTGAAACCCGCCAGAAAATCTTCATCTCCATAGAAATCGCCCAGGCCTTCGCTACTCATCCAAACATCCACGCCAAGGAACTCCAGGGCTTCGGGTGAACCGGGCGCAGCCATGCGGAAGTAGGCCTCGTGTGAGAGCATGCCCAGCTTGCGCGCCTTACTGATGGTTTTGGTCATGGCCGTGTTGTGCAACTTCTTTGCTTCAGCAACGGAGTTTACTGTGCCGCGCACAATCGCGACGATGCGATCATTATTACCGAATGGGGCGGGGATGTGGAAACTGGTAAAGTCTGCGGCTGGAGCCCATACCACCGGGTCGCGTTCACTGAAGATCATGGCGCCTCCCTCCTGGACCTGCTTGTCGGCGAAGAAGGTATTCAGTCCTTCCATGCTGTACCAGAGATCCATGATCAGAAACTCGCCTGCACCTTTGGCTTTGGCGTGTCCGTCATGCGGCATGGGGACGTAGACCATGTGGCTGACATCGCCAAGGGATTTTGCGGCGGCCACTCCAGCCGGGTCGCCGGCGGTCTGGTTGTGGATTTTGCGCGCTTCCTCCAATGTGTCAGGTGCGAGTTTGCCGCGAATTGTAAGCAGATACAGGGTTAATTCGTCGTTCATGGTTTTCTCCTTTTGAATTGACAGAGTGGGTCTAAAGCAATGTCTTTCACTTAATAAGACGGTGAGACTCTGTCAGATTCATCGGTCAAACCACAAGGTCCAGATTGAAATGGGAGAAGAGCTGACCGTCAAAGGTCAGGAAGTCGTTGATCTCGGTGATCTGTCCGTTCTCGATGGTCAGGATGTGTAATGCCGCGGCGCGATAGACTCCAGCCTCATCCATTTGAAAGACCGCAAAAGCGGGTGAGCTGTTTGCATGCACCGCGTGAAGCCTGACTTTGAACGGGTCCATGCTCCTGAAGAGGAATCCATCGAGGAAGGTCTGAATATCTGCGTGACCACCGAACCAGACCGGCAGCGGAGGCATGGTCAGCGCGACGTCTTCACGCAAGACCGCGATCAGCGCGGCGGAATCCGCTGTTTCCCATGCGGCAACATAGCGCGCCAGCAAAGCGGATAGTTGTTCGTTCAAACGTGATGGCCTCGTTTTGCGTTCTGCAGGCTGCTTCAAAGATTCGCGGGCGCGCTGCAGGGCACTGTTGACTGCCGCTGTTGTCATATCCAGAATTTCCGCGGCTTCGTTCGAACTCCAGCCCATCACATCACACAAGAGAAGGACCGCGCGTTGCCTGCCTGGAAGTTTTTGCAAGGCCGCGATAAAAGCCAGTGTGATGCTCTCGCGGACTTCATAACGCGCTTCGGGATAAATATCCGGTTGACCATCGATCCATTCATCTGGAAGGGGTTCCACCCAGTTCACTGCCTGTGATGGCGGTGGCAGTGGCTGAGTTGGGTCGCCGCGCGCGTATAGCTCTTTTGGAAGCCCACGCACACGGCGGCTGTCGAGTGCATCCAAGGCAGCATTGGTCGCAACTTTATATAACCACGCACGCAGGGACGAACGCCCCTCAAAAGAGCCGAGACGTTTCCAGACCCGGACAAGGGTTTCCTGCAGCATGTCTTCGGCGTCTTCGAACGAGCCAAGGATGCGATAACAGTGCACCAATAATTGTCTGCGATACGGTTCGATCAATTGCGCAAAGGCTTCCTGATCACCCGCACGAGCTGCATTCAAATAAGTGGTTTCATCGAGATTCATAGTGAATAAATTCATACCTTTAATCATCATACAATGAGGGACTGTATGTCAGCACGTCCACAGTGCAGCGTTTGAGTATCGGCATTGAGTGTTCAATCACGAGACGATGGAAATTCTCGTGTATGCCAAGCTTTAGATTGTACGAGCGGATTTCTACAAAGTGGTTCATCGCCTTACCTTTTACAAATTCTCCCTTAGCCATGCAAGGACATCGCCAGGTGTACCCATCCTCAGGCCCGATTTTTCCGATACAGTTGGATCATCCAGAAAGTGCTTGCGATTGTGCGTGGCAAGATAATCCACTTTGGCTTTCATCGCGGCAAGCAAAACAGGGACATCATATGGATCATTAATGAGATAAAGATTTGCTTCTACTTCTTCCCTTGAAGGGTTGTCAACAATTCTCAAATTCGACGATTTGATCAGGCTTCTTAAGTCATTCAAGTTGCTCGGTGCATTTTTCGCCATGGATCGTTCGGATTCCAGGATGACCAGTTCACTGACAGTCAGCAAAATATCGCGACTCTCTCCAAGGTTGAGAAGTACATGCGCGGCACCAGATTCTGAAATTGCTCCAGCGATCAGGGCACTGCTCTCAAGAAAGATGTTGAATTTGGGCATGGAAGTTTCCCCCGTGCATCATTTTTTTGTGTAGTGCTCTTGATAATAGATCTTGCGTTCCTCATCCAGTGCCTGCAATAGATCATCCAGAGAGACATTTTCTTCCTTGAGCCGCTTGGCGATTTGATTGGATAGTTTGTTTACCTGAGAAACCATTGGCTTCAGTAAAATGGTTCCTTCTCCAAGGTCAATAACAGTTAATATTTCCCCTTCCTCCAGATTGTACTTTTTGCGGAGGCTGGCAGGGAGAGTGATTGTTCCTTTCCCGCGGATTTGTAGAGTAGTCATAATTTTCTCCAGAAAATCGGAAATTCCGAATTTCTGACATTATACCATATTCCCCATTTCCTAACGCTGATGTCTTCGCAACCCCTGCACAGTGTCCTCATCCAGTTCAAGGACAATATCCGCGCGAAGCAATTCTCGATCAAGGCCAGGATCGCCTCGCGCGGACCTGCCTCCACTCATCACTGGCGTAATGGGCATCCTCAATCTCCTCTCGCTGGACGAGACTGTCGAAGCGGCGGATCACGTAATACATATTCTCATTATGCAGTGACGGACCATGTGCCACCACATCGAAGTTCCAGCGTTTGAGCAAGGGAAATGCATCTTCAATGTAGAGATGATGGAACTCTTCCCGCGTGCCAGGCTTAAGGATGATTGAACGGATTTCGATAAAGTGATTAATCGTAAACCTCATTTTTAAAATGACTAACCAAAACTGATCAAAACCACGGACGTTGCGAAGTTTGTTTCAACATTTCAGATGAGGTTTTTTCAAAATTCTCAAATGAACCATCAAGCATTCCTGCTTTAAGAGGGGCCCAAGAGGCACCTGAGTTTTTCCCTTCGGTGATCAGTCTATGTAAAGGACTAGACCCAGTACCATCACTACTTTTCCAACCAAATCTTCCAAATGGTGTCCAGAACCCGTGCCCAGTTTTGACTCTTTCGTGACCATACTCAAGGGCAATAAGGATTTCTAAACGGTCAAAAATGGCCTCATATTCACCTCCTACAAAAAGCAAATCGTCCAACATTGGTTGAAAAAATTTATACAAATACTCACTAACGGGAACAAATTGTCTTTCGTGCCCAGGCAAAGTCTTAAACGCATTATGGATGTCTCCAAAAGAATTGTACAAGACCTCAACTAAAGATGTTTCATTCCGCAAACTTGATGGATCAGTCACTTTTGTATGAAGATACTTATATAAATTTTCATAATTATTTGCAGCAATGGCGCTTAAACCTG
>DASWKT010000407.1:0-2066 GCA_036396515.1 Anaerolineales bacterium
GGCCAGATCCGCCCAGAGCTTTGAAGAATTTCTTTGGCAGTTTATCGGCATTTCGGTCGAGTCCTTCGCGGGCGTTGAATGTCCTGAAGAGATTCAGCCGGCGTTCACCCACCGTCATCAACTCTTCCACTGTGACATCCCAGCCAGTGACGGCGCGGATCATGGCAACCGTTTCAGCCGGGCCGTAAAGCGTCCAGGCGGGACCGAAGACAAACTGGCAGAGTTCAACCGAGTCGAGCATCGAGTAAAAAACTTGCGTCAAATACGCGAAGCGCACCTTTTCCGGACCAAGACCATAAAGAGTCTGGGGACTATCCAGACCAATGAGCTTGAGGCGGTTCAGATTAAGATCCGCAACACCTTCTTCATAATAGGGATCGTGCTCGCTGGATTGGTGATCCGCGCCAAACGGATTAACCGCGTAGATCAGGCCGAGCGAACGTTTCGCTTGTGGCATATGCGCAGGTGCCTCAGCACCTTTCACGGTGATGAGATATTCATCCGCGCCGTTACCCCAGACTTTGGCCGCGCGCTCAGAACCCTGTGAAAGCGTCCGGCCAAATTCCCCATCGGCATTGACCATCAATTCCAGGGCTTTGAGCATCGCATCTGCATCTCCAAACCTGAGTTCGAGGCCGCCGGTCTGTTCTCTCCCGATCACACCCTTCTCGAAGCATTCCATCGCAAAAGCGATCGTTGCGCCCGCCGCGATGGTGTCGACAGCATATTCATTACAAATTTGATTCGCCATAGCAATCGCGTGCATATCACTGACACCACAGTACGAACCAAAGGTGCCAAGCGTCTCATATTCAGGACCACCATACCTTGGGTCGACTTTGTAAGCACCGTCCTTGATCTCAACGACGCGCTTGCAGCGCACTACGCATGCGAAGCAGGTATCGCGCTCTTTCAGAATCGTCTCGACCATGCGCGGGCCGCTGATATCTTCACAATGTTCAAACTGCCCTTCGTTGTAGTTGCGGGTCGGCAAAGTACCAGTGGTATTCTGGAACAACACCACCGTTGCTGTGCCCTCTGCTGCAAGTCCGGGCATATCCGGGTTATCTGGCAGGATCTTTGGGCCTGTTTTATTGAGGGCAATCAAAGCCTTGCTATCTGCGATTGCAGGTTTCTTCCTGCCACGCACAACAACTGCCTTGAGATTCTTGGATGCCATCACAAGCCCCATACCCGTGCGTCCATTATTACGATTTGACATGGAAAGCAGCGATGAAAAGATCACGCCTTTCTCCGCGGCTGGGCCATGCTGCAAGATCTCAATTTTTTGATCGCCCAATTCGTTCTTGAGAATTTCCTCCACTTCCCCCGTTTTCTTTCCAAGCAAATGCGCGGCATCGTGCAATTCAGCATGGCCGTCAATGACCGTCAGATACACAGGTTTCTCAGACTTGCCCTTGATCACAATTCCATCAATGCCCGCGAACTTCATCTCGGCCGGGAAGAATCCACCGCTTTGAGAATCTCCAATACCGCCACTGATGGGCGATTTCGCGTTCGCGTTGATCCGGCTCTGACCAGAGATCGCTGCACCTGTTGTCACTCCCGTCATCAACGTCAACACATTATCGGGGCCAATTGGATCAGCGCCTTTTGGCATCTCGCGCAGGATGTAATACATCCCCATTGCGCTCCCGCCCATATACTTGCGATAGAAAGCCTCGTCTGGCTCCTCCATCGTGAGCGCACCATTCGTCAAATCAACATGCAGGATCTTACCGTTATAGCCGTTAGGCATGGCGACCTCCTTGAGTCTTATAGATTATACAGTTCGACTCGACTTAATTCAATCGAATCATTCCGAATTGGACGTAGGACAAGCACCGCCGCGCAGGAGTAATGAATGGAAAAAATAACAACGATCCCAATGGGAGCGCTCAAAGAGGTATTACCCAGGTCTCAGGGCCTTCTCCTCGGGTTTCGGTTTCGAACCAATCTCCACCATCTGCACCTGCACCTGATACCGTTTTTCGCCGATTTGGATTTTGGTCATCCCGAAAAAACCTCTTGAACCAGTCTTGAAGAGTTTTTCGTCGGCGGTCAAC
>DASWKT010000408.1:0-6002 GCA_036396515.1 Anaerolineales bacterium
AACGTATTCCAACGAATGGGTTTGAGCATTTACTCTCCAAAATTCTACGCGCTGAGCGGAACGTGGTGCAGACGAAGCGCAGGTTTACATGTTGCCTACGCTTCGTCTACGGGATAGGAAAGCACTATCCCTCCGCTCAGCCGAAGTATAAGCAGCGATAATAACACCTATGATACACTCACGCCATGCCGCAAATCCTTGAAGTACATCGTGAGAATTTCACCATTAGTACCGATCCCGTCCGCCTGGATGCAGATGCTGTCGCCGAAATGCTCAGGCGCGCCTACTGGGCACAGGGACGCCCGCGTGAGCGCGTCGACCGGGCGCTTGCCAACTCGCTGGTCTTCGGTCTGTATGACAGCGAAAAGCAGATCGGTCTGGCGCGTGTCATCAGTGATTACGCCATCTTCGCTTACGTCTGCGACGTCTTTATCCACGAAGATTATCGCGCGCAAGGCCTGGGCAAGTGGCTGATGCAGACCGTCCACAGCCATCCTGACCTGCAAGGCCTGCGCCGCTGGGCTCTCGTCACGCGCGACGCGCACGAGCTCTATCGTCAATTCGGCTGGGAAATGCTCGCAAGTCCAGATAGCTGGATGGAAATCTTGACTCCTTTTCAAGGCGAAGGACGTGACTAATGGTTGCAGTCATCCTCAAGCAGGGCCGCGAGAAGTCACTGCTCCGTCGCCATCCATGGATTTTCTCCGGCGCGATCAACCATGTCGATGGCGAGCACGTCTCAGGCTCGACCGTTGACCTGCTCTCGTTTAATAAGCAATTTCTCGCCCGCGCCTCCTACTCACCCCACTCCCAAATCCGTGCCCGGGTGTGGACGTTCGAAGCTGAACCTGTTGACAAGGAATTCTTCCGCAAAAAAATACGCGCAGCACTCGCCATGCGCTACGAGTTCGAGGTTGAACACAATATACATGCAGCTCGGCTCATTTATGCAGAGTCAGATCATCTGCCCGGCTTGATCGTAGACCGCTACGGCGCTATGCTTGTGCTTCAATCTCTAACGGCAGGCAGTGAATACTGGAAAGAAACAATCGCCGATCTCCTGCTCGAAGAAATCGGGTTGGAAAACATCTATGAACGCTCCGATGCAGACGTCCGTGAATTGGAAGGACTTGAACAAAGAGTTGGCATTCTTCGTGGCACGATTCCCGAATCACCTCTGACCATTTACGAACACGGCCTGAAATTCCTCATCAATATCGAGCACGGCCATAAAACAGGTTTCTATCTCGACCAGAGCAGAAATCGCCGGCGCGTGCGTGAACTGGCACAAAATAAAGATGTGTTGGATTGCTTCTGCTATACGGGCGGGTTCACTGTCAACGCGCTGGCTGGCGGAGCGAAGTCAGTCACTGCGGTAGATGCTTCCGGAGATGGTCTTGCTCTTGCAAAAGAAAATATCACATTGAATGATTTACCTGCTGATAAAACAACCTTCATCGAAGGGGATGTTTTTCAACTCCTGCGCAGATTTCGCGATGAGAACCGCTCCTTCGACATGATCATCCTCGACCCGCCCAAGTTCGCTCCCACCGCCGCGCAAGCCGAAAGAGCCGCGCGTGGATATAAAGATATCAATTTGTTTGCCTTCAAATTGCTGCGGCCCGGCGGGACCCTGGTCACCTTCTCATGCTCTGGCGGGATCGACGCGGGCTTGTTTCAAAAAATTATAGCGGGAGCAGCTTTGGATGCAGGTGTCAACGCGCAGATCGTCGAGCATTTATCGCAGTGGGCAGATCATCCTGTTTTGTTGACTTTTCCAGAAGGAGCGTATCTCAAAGGGCTGATCTGTTATAAAACAATATAACGGCGCAGGGTCGAATCTTTTGATATACGGTATTAATATAATATTTTGATGTCCAACACGCGTACAAACGAGCAATGGCTGGACGATTTAGGAGCAAGCGGCGCAGTCCAGGAAGCGGCGATTACTGATCTGCGCAATATTTTGTTGCGTACAGTCTTATTTTTCTTCAGCCGTAACCTGGGTGATTTCGGAGGATTGGCACGCGCTGAAATCCTGCATCTGGCAGAGGATTGTGCACAGGAAGCTTTGATCGCCATTATGAACCATCTCTCAGATTTCCGAGGCGATAGCATGTTCACTACCTGGGCATATAAATTTGCAATCAACATTGCCCTGACGACCTCCCGCCGGGAACGATCGCAGGGTATCTCACTTGATCACCTGGGATTTTTCGACGACGGCGCTCTCTCTAGATGGGTGATGCCGGATGAGTCGCCCAGGCTGGCGCCTGATCAATCTACAATGCAAGCTGAGGTCCGCGAAATTATCCGGGAAGTGATCGAACATGACCTGACTGACAAACAGCGCCATATTCTTATTATGATGGTCTTCAACGAAGTTCCAATGGACGAGCTGGTACGTCAGTTAGGCACAAACCGCAACGCGATCTATAAGCTGCTTCATGATGCACGTCGCAAACTCAAATATGGTTTACAGGCACGCGGCTTTGAGGTCGCTGAAATGCTGGCCTTGTTCAGCGCACAGAGGTAAGTTTTGCAACAAAGGATTAAGCAACAACCATGAATCAAGATCATTTCTACGCCTGGCTGCGCAATATTTATGAGACACGGGAAAGCGAAATTTCCTGCACGGAGTGCTTTGATCTGAGCTCTCGCTTTGTTGAACTGGAGACCTCAGGTCAGAATGCTGTAGCTGAACTGCCCCAAGTCAAACACCATTTCGACCAATGTCGTGCCTGCCGCGAAGAATACGAGACATTGCGCGATCTGGTCACTCTTGAGAATCAGGATAATGCACCGTCACTGGATGACTTATCACAATTGATCGAATAGATTGTCTCACACCTATGCGAGGCGCTTCCATGGAAATGTGGAAGCGCTTTTTATTTTGGTAAGAAAACCCGTCTTTTTGAAACTAATAAGCAGAAATTGCATGCAAACGGCTGGACTAAAGGTTGGTCAAATCAGTCTAATCTATTGAATTCGAGCTGGTGATCATTTGTAGTGATAAAAGAATCGACCACACTCATCAAGAATTCAGGCTTGAGCCAAATCCGGCTGTGCCATTTACCCGTATATTATATTGAAGCATAATGATGTTGACCTAGTACGTGCAATCCTATTAGAAGAGAGGAGAGTGTAGCCATAAAGTTCATAAACTAAGACCATTTGGGGGAGGGTGCCCTCTCACTTTTCCCAGACATAAATCTCTGGGCTCCTTATTGACCTGGTGGATCGTTTGTTTTTAGGGCGAAGAAAGGAGAGCGCATGTTAAACAAGAATACGAGTTACAAAACGTTGATCTATTCAGGAGTGTTGCTCCTGATCGTAGTGTTGTTTGGCACGGTCATGCAGGCGAAGGCCAGCCAATCTCGGGCGCTGATCGCTGAGGGCAAGCAGATCTTCCGCTTCGATACTTTCGGCGATGAGGATTTCTGGGGTGGTCAGCTCAAGCTGCACCAGGCAATCCAGGGAGAGGAGTTCGGTGGCGTCGGACCTGGGGTAAGCCCGGCTACAGCTCTTGAAGTGGGCCTGAAGGTTGATGTAGAAGCCCTGCCAAAATCCCTGCAAAGACAGCTGAAACAGGGAAAAGTTGATCTGAACGACCCGGCCGTTACGCTTGCATTACTCAAGTTGAATGCTGTTGTCGGTGTCACCGGGTTCTTTAATTCCGATGGAAGCCTGAGCTCGATGGGTATTCAGTGCGCACTTTGCCATTCGACCGTGGACGATTCCTTCGCTCCTGGGATTGGCAACCGCCTGGATGGCTGGGCGAACCGCGATCTGAATGTCGGTGCGATCGTTGCTCTCTCACCCGATCTGAGCCCATTCGAGGACCTTTTGGGCGTTGATCGAGATACAGTATTGGAAGTGCTCAATAGCTGGGGACCGGGAAAGTTCGATGCCGAGCTGGTCCTTGATGGCAAGGCATTTAACCCCCAACAGATCACAAACGGTGTTGTCACCGGCACGAATGTGTCAGGTGCTACGCTGATTCCGCCAGCGTTCGGTTTGGCAGGCGTCAACCTGCACACCTGGACAGGCTGGGGTTCGGTCCCCTACTGGAACGCTTTTGTTGCTAATATTGAGATGCATGGCAAGGGAACGTTCTACGATCCGCGACTGGATAACGTTGCCCAATTCCCGGTTGCGGCTGCGAATGGGTTTGGGAACATACAGAATCCCACAGACCTGATCACCTCAAAGCTGCCCGCCCTCCACGCCTACCAGCTATCGCTGTTGGCCCCCTTGCCGCCTGCCGGGAGCTTTGACGCGGCGGCTGCCGCACGCGGACAAGCGCTCTTCGCTACAGATGGGAAGGCCAACTGTGCAAGTTGTCACGTGCCTTCGCTTTTCAGCGAGCCGGGCTGGAACTTGCATACCCCTGAAGAAATGGGCATCGATTCTTTCCAGGCCGACCGCTCACCTGACCTCATGTATCGCACCGCACCGCTCAAAGGTTTGTGGACACATACAACAGGTGGCTTTTACCATGATGGGCGGTTTGCCACTTTGCTGGATGTTGTCAACCATTACGATACATTATTCTCACTGGGATTGACTGACGGTGAGAAATCTGACCTGGTCGAGTATTTGAAATCCCTCGGTGAAGTTTCAGGAAAAAACGATGAAGACGCCGATTGAAAGAGGTACAAAAGCTGCCATGGAGCACTCAGTTAAGTGAACAATCTTGAGGCAGGCAAAGGGCGTTCAAGACGATGGGCCTACAAAATTACCGCCAGACTGCACTGCTGCATAGACATATATTTGTTGAAAGCGTTCGCATATGCTCGGTTTTTCAGCTAAGGAGAAAAAGATGAATACCAACAGTAAGAAATTTGTTCGTTTCATCGTGGTTTCATTGCTCCTGTTGACCAGTGTATTGGCTGCCATTTCCCCTGTAATATCGGCAGAAGCAAAGCCCAAAACGGATGCGCAGGCGTTTCATGACGCGATGCGTAAACTATGGGAGGATCATATCACCTGGACGCGCCTCGTCATCATCGGAACGTTTGTGGAATTGCCCGATCTGAATGAGAGTACCCAAAGGCTATTGCAAAACCAAGTAGATATTGGAAACGCTATCAAGCCGTTTTATGGAGAGGAAGCTGGGAACCAACTCACAGCATTGCTCACAGATCATATTCTCATTGCCGCCCAGATCCTCCAAGCCGCAGAGGATGGAGATACGGCTGCACTCAATGATGCCATAGCACGCTGGTATGCCAATGCGGAAGACATCGCAGAATTCCTTAATGCTGCCAATCCTAAGAACTGGCCGCTTGAAGAGATGAGAGATATGATGCGAGATCATCTTGATCTAACTCTCCAGGAAGCGGTAGCCTACTTGGGAGAGGACTACGCGGCATCCATCGCTGCTTATGATCTCGTTCATAACCAGGCACTTGCCATGGCTGATATGCTGAGTGATGGCATTATCAAGCAGTTCCCAAAGAAGTTTAAGTAACTCACCTGCCACAAAACATCCGTCCCGTAGGTCTCTTCCTTTGAGCAATGAAGCGTCGAAAAGTTTCCTTGTAAAGCACTGTTGAGCTGTTCAAATGGCGCCACAGCGACGCCTGCGGGACGGTGATGTTATTACCTGTGATAAAGTCCATGTGACATCCTTCAGAAGGTAGGCCTTCTCACTGAAGGCATCATCGCGCAGCTACTGGATAAATTCAAACGGGCCAAGGGCACAGGATCTCATTCCTTTCACGACAGGTCGGTTTGTCGTAAGTTTGCCAGCCTGTCGAAAGGGATTCGTTTTTTTGCGTAAGTAAGGCAGTTATTTTTATTGCGTCTATTAATTGTGGTCATGTAACACTGAGCGAAGAGTTCATCCCAATAAAGACGAGATGCTTCGTCACGGCTATCCGGTTCTTTAGCATGACAAATTGAGGAGCAAGAGATGAAACATTACAAGTATTTGATCATTGGTGGCGGGTTGGCAGGTGATGGGGCAACCCGTGGCATTCGCGAACTCGATACGGAAG
>DASWKT010000409.1:0-3514 GCA_036396515.1 Anaerolineales bacterium
AACGTATCTCAATGCTCGAGTCTTTAACCGCGAAGGAGAACTTGGTATTGATTACGATCATCTGGCACTGCTTGTGAAAATTCCGGGTCAATCCACACTCTGGCTGGCAGATGTTGGCTTTGGTGACTCATTCGGTGAACCGTTGAGCTTTGAGGAACAGGATGAACAAGTACAAGGTCTACGTTCGTATCGACTGGAGGAAACGCCTGATGGATACATCACCTGGCAGAAGAATTACGATGGGTCATGGGAGCGTCAATATTTCTTTGACCTTCAGCCTCACAACTTCCCTGTTGACTATGAAGCTGCCTGTCTGTATCACCAGACATCACCTGAATCGAGCTTCACGCGCGGCAGTATTATCAGCAGGGCGACACCAGATGGACGCGTCTCTCTGGAAGATGGGCGGCTTATCCTGACAAGGAATGGCCTACGTGAATCACGACCGATTGCGAGCAAAGATGAATACCGTGCTCTATTGAATGAGTATTTTGGAATTGTCTTGTAAAAAAAAAGAACTCGGAGATTTTGGAAATCTCCGAGTTATGGATTCAGCGTATTTTAAACATCTGCATTAGCTTCATTGCCAGGTTCAAGTCGCCAGCCAGTTTGATCTTGCCCTGCATGAAGGCCTGCATGCCATCCAGTTCGCCGGTAAAGATCTTGACGTAATCGGATGAATCGGCAGTCAGGGTCATCTTGGGTGAGGGATGCGTGCCGCGTGTTACATCCACCGTTCCTTCCTTGATCGTGGCATTCCAGTCGCCGGCTTCCGCGCCGGTAAACTTGAATTGAATGACCGCATCCACACCCTGCGCTTTTTCAGGGATGAACGCGCCGGGCATTTTTTCCATGAGTTCTGATACTGTGAGGGGCATATATTGTCTCCTTTTGATTATCGCGTAAAGGCGGACGGCTGTCCGCCCCTACCAATTATTGTAAATTCTCAAAAATCGCCGCGGCACCCATGCCACCGCCAATGCACATCGTCACCATGCCATACTTGGATTTACGACGAGCCATGTCGTAGATCAGCTGCGTGGTCAGTTTCGAACCCGTACACCCAAGTGGATGGCCGAGTGCAATTGCACCACCGTTGACATTTACCTTGCTCTCATCCAGCTCCAGCGTGCGGATCACTGCCAGGGACTGCGCGGCGAAGGCTTCGTTCAATTCTATCAAATCAATATCGTTTCGGGTAAGCCCGGCCAGTTTCAATGCCTTGGGAATAGCAACAATTGGTCCGATCCCCATCAATTCAGGTGGGACACCTCCGACAGCAAAAGAAACGAATCGGGCCAAAGGAGTGAGTCCAAGCCGCGCTGCTCGCTCTATGGACATTACCATAACCGCTGCCGCGCCGTCTGACATTTGCGATGAATTACCGGCGGTAACCACGCCACCCTCTTTAAAAGCTGGTTTGAGCTTGGCAAGCGCCTCCAGGTTTGTGTCAGAGCGCGGACCTTCATCACGCGTGACCATGAAGTTTTTCTTGATGGGCTTTTCCTGACCAGTCAATTCCGTAACTTCAACATTAATGGATACCAGTTCAGGGTCAAAGAGTCCAGAGTTGACAGCCTGGGCAGCCTTCTGGTGACTCTGCAGCGAGAATTCATCCTGATCTTCACGGCTGATTCCATATTTGACAGAGACATTCTCCGCAGTGAGTCCCATGTTGGTGTAGTAGTGTGGAAGGTCTTGCGCGAAGTAAGGATTGGGAGAGAACTTGTAGCCAGCCATCGGAACCATCGTCATGGATTCGGCGCCGCCCGCGATGGCGATTTCGATCTGTCCATTTTGGATGGCATAAGCCACATGCGCAATGGATTGCACGCCCGAGGCGCAATAGCGGTTGATCGTTTCCGCGGGGACAGAATCGGGCAGGCCGGCGCGCAAGGCGATCATGCGTGCCATGTTAAGTCCCTGTTCGCCCTCAGGGAAGGCGCAGCCAATCACCACATCTTCGATCTGGGCAGGGTCAAGATTCGGCGTCCACTTGAGCAAGGCTTGTATCACGGTAGCAGCCATTTCGTCCGGGCGAACCGTGGCAAGTCCTCCCCTCTTTGCTTTGCCTACAGGGGTTCGGACTGCCGATACTATAACAGCTTCTTTCATAAATATCTCCTTCGCTTGAACGTTTAGACCTTCAAACGTGACAACGTTAGTTTCTAAGGGGTTTTCCTGTCTGCAAAATAGACCACATCCGTGCCTGTGTTTTCTCTTCACCAAAGAGTGAGAGAATGGCTTCGCGTTCCAGATCAAGGATATATTGCTCACTCACCCATTGCGGACGGGTGAGTTCACCGCCGCACATCACATACGCCAACTTGCTTGCGACGTGGTGATCGTACTGTGTGATGTATTTGCCTTCCTTGAACATCCAGGCACCAATGCGCAATGCCGCAAGGGCATCGCGACCCGCCGCATAGATGAGTTCGGGCGCGGGCGGTTTGTATCCCGCGCCGAGCATATGTAGCACTTCTTTCTTTGCTTCGGCCAACAGATGCGAGCGATTCATCACAACGCGATCCTGTGGACTCAAAATGTTCATGCCACGCGCTTCTTCCGCGCTGGTCGCGACCTTGGCCTGACCCATCTGAAGGAACGCTTTTTGCAGCGCTGCGAGCGGCTCAGCATTTTCGACGCGCATGACAGGGTTGACGATGCGACGAAGCATTTCCTTCGTACCTGCGCCTGCAGGGATGACCCCCACACCCAGCTCAACGAGACCAATATAGGTCTCCGCCGCGGCCACGACGCGCGAGGCGTGCATGGTGATCTCACAACCACCGCCAAGTGAAAGCCCTGCGGGAGCAACGACCACCGGCTTGGGTGAATATCGCATGTGCATGTTCATGTCCTGCAGCTTGCGAACGGCCGCATCGAGCATATCCCACATGCCCTGCTGCGCGCCGACCACCATCATGAACAGGTTCGCGCCCGCGCTGAAATTCTCTGCTTCGTTGCCGATCACGAGCCCATCGAATTCTTTTTCCAATCGGTCAAGTGCCTCGACAGCCATGTTCATCACATCATCGTCAAGCGCATTCATCTTGGTATGGAATTCGAGGCACGCAACGCCATCACCCATATCACGGATTGTCGCGCCCATATTCTGAGCAACTACTTTTTGTTGCTTCAGAATAATCATGCCTTTGGGGCGTTTAAACTTCCCATACTTCTGCCTGACCGCGTCATACACGCCAACTTTCTCGCCGTTTTTATATTGATAGAATGACTCAATCCCAGCCTTGAGCATATCACTTACCCATTTCGCTGGTGGATAGCCCGCGGCCTTCATTCGTTTCATCGTTTCTTTGACACCCAGCATATCCCATGTTTCAAATGGACCTGCCTCATGCATGAATCCCCAGCGGACTGCGTCGTCAATCGGTTTCACCGTGTCAGCAACTTCAGGAATGATGGAGGACGCGTACTGGAAGCTCTGATATGTGAGCGCTTTGACGAGATTCGCTGCTTTATCATCCGCTTCCAGCAGGACCTTGAGCCGGTC
>DASWKT010000410.1:0-3373 GCA_036396515.1 Anaerolineales bacterium
ATAGCCATTTTCCTGTGCAAAGGCTCGCATGCGCTCGACGGTGGCAGGTTCAGTGGCATAGGGCCCAATATGCATGACCTGGACGCACAATCCTTCTTCAAAATTTGCAAGTCGCAAGTTGGATAGGGCAGGGCTATCCCCGCGTTTCTTATGGACTTGAGCCAATCCTTCTTCAAAGATATCTTTTGTGATGACAGCCGGCTGCAAAATCATCAGCGTATAAAACCAGTTGTCTTTGACTGTGATATCGAATACGCCATCCTCCACCCGCCACAAACCCTCCAGTGCCATGACAGGATAATCAATCTGATTGGTCTTGCGTTTTTTCAACATGAATTTGAGTGTGTAGGAAATCCCATATAAAGCCTGTGTCGCTTCCTGAAAGGATGGAGAATTCCCCGGTTCGTATCCTTTTTCGATTGCTCCATCGATCATCGCAAATTGCAAACGAGGCACTTTGACGATTTCCACTTTCTTCGCCGAGGGCGCATACAGATATTTCAAATCTTTCTTCAGGTCAAGCGTTCTCATGAGGTTCTCCTTTGATGACTTCAGTATGAGGAGTATGTTCCGGGAATTCAAGTGAGAAAAGTCATCAGGCTCATCTCTGCATCCCGCAGATTTTTTCAACAGAATCTTTCACTGCTTAGGCCTGTAGGGCGTACATAACCTTCAGCGAATGATCTTCTTTCCATACTTCTCACGCAGTTCATCCACTACCTCCTGTAATTTTCGCGACTTTTCATTCTCCATATCCCACAGCCCCAATTGGCGGAACGGTTGACCCAGTCCGCTTACACCCACGCCGATCAAACGCACCGCCTGATTTGACTTGCGGACCGATTTCAGTAATTCCAGTGAAGCCTTTGCGATCTCATCCCCCTGATCCGTTGGATGATTCAAGGTCGTTTGGCGCGTCAATGTCGTAAAGTCTGGCCAGCGCAGTTTGAGCTTGATCGTTTTACCTGCCAGATTATTCCTTCGTAACTGCGCTCCCACCTCAGCAGACATTTCCTGGACCGTCTTTTGCAAAACTTTATCATCGCGCACATCCCGCGAAAAAGTGATCTCCTGACTGATTGATTTTGTTTCGCGCTCAATCGTGATCGGCCGGTCGTCAATTCCCTTTGAGTGACGCGCAAGGTCACGTCCGTTTTCACCGAACATTCGGATCAACTCACTCTCCGGCCATTTCGCAATGTCGCCAATCGTATGGATCCCCAGGTCCGTTAATCGTGCGAATGTTTTTGGACCGACGCCCCAAAGCATATCCGCAGGCAAGAAGGATAAGAACACTGCTTCTTCCCCAAACGGGACAACGGTCAGCGCGTTGGGAGGTGCTATCTCTCCCTTGGATTGAGTGTTACGTAATGAAAGGCTTTTCCCGACTTCTGTGGCGATCTTAGCTACGAGTTTGTTCGAGGCAATCCCGATGGAGCACGGCAGCTGCAATTCATCACGGATCCGAGCCTGCAAATTACGCGCGATTGTTTCAGGCGCTTCACGAAGTTCGCTGATATCGAGAAAGGCCTCATCAATGGAGATCTGTTCCACGAGAGATGTGAGGTCATGCAATCTCTGTATAACCTGACCTGAGACTTCGCGATAGAGCTGGTGACGCGACGAAACGATGATCAGCCCCGGGCTGAGTCGGAGCGCTTTCCCCATCGGCATTGCAGAGCGGACTCCCATCCGTCGTGCGGCATAAGAGCACGAAGCGACCACGCCGCGTTCGTCTGGTTTTCCACCCACTGCAAAAGCCTTACCGCGCAATTGAGGATTACGGGTCTCCTCGACAGCGCAAAAGAAGGCATCCAGGTCGATATGAAGGATGGTGCGTGGCATCTCTTCTATTATAAGGAAAAAAGGGTCATTAATGAGATATTGAACAATCCTTAAAGAAAAGATATACTATAGGAAGCGCATAGTCATAATGGAACTTTTTTGACGGCTTTGGCGTTGTAATGATTTGGATGTACTGTATAAGGAGGAGGCCTGTATGAAATCGCGTTTGAAAGTGGTATCTATTCTTTTGCTTTGCGCTCTGGTGTTATCGCTTGTGCCCGCAGCGATGTTGCCTGGGCGAGCATCTGCACAGACTAATTGTGACCGGGCACAGTTCGTGGCAGATGTGACGGTCCCCGATGGGACGGTGTTTGCGCCGGGCGCCACATTCACGAAGACCTGGCGATTGAAGAACGTCGGCACCTGCACCTGGACCAAATCCTATTCACTTGTGTTCGATTCAGGTGAGAAGATGGGCGCGCCGGATTCGGTGCCTTTGCCGTCCGATGTCCCGCCTGGCGGGAGCATTGACCTGACGGTAAATATGACTGCGCCCGGTACGGCGGGCCATTACTTTGGTTACTGGAAACTCAAGAATGCATCAGGCGTGTTGTTCGGTATTGGACTAAACGCCAACAGAACATTCTGGGTCGAGATCAACGTAAGCGGAACTACCCAGGCCAATGTTGTATATGACTTCACTGCCAGTGCGAGTTCAGCAACGTGGTCCAGCAGTGCAGGGGGACTACCCTCCCCCGGTCCCGATGGCGATCCGCGCGGGTTTTGGATCACTGGTTCGGACTTCAAATACGAGGATGGCACCGCTCCTGGAGCCTCCATTCTGGTTGCGCCTCCGCAAAATATCACCAACGGCTATATTCAGGGTGTCTATCCCGATTTCAAAGTGCAAAAGGGTGATGTCTTCAAGACCCAGGTCGGATGCGAGCTCCAGGCAACCAGTTGTTATGTACAATTCAGCCTTGCGTATCAAATCGGTACTGGTCCGGCTACAACCATCTGGAGATTCAATGAAAAATGGGATCGCCGTACGAGACCCAGAGACTTCACGTATCCAGACATCAGCCTGGATAGGCTTGCCGGACAAGATGTGAAGTTCATCCTGTATATGTCCTCGTATGGCTCACCGGTAGGTGACCGCGCCATATGGGGTAATCCTGTCATCGTGCGCAAGGGGGCTGCTCCTCCGCCGACAGTGACTGGCACGCCGCCAACTTCCACGCCTACAAATACTCCCGGGCCAGTGACAGTAACTGTTCCGCCGTCCTCCTGTGACCGGGCACAGTTCGTGGCAGATGTGACCGTCCCCGATGGGACGGTGTTTGCGCCGGGCGCCACATTCACAAAGACATGGCGATTAAAGAACGTTGGCAGTTGTCCGTGGACAACATCTTATCAATTGGTATTCTTTAGCGGCGAACAAATGGGCGCACCTTCATCTGCTGCATTCCCCAAGAATGTTGCAATTGGTGAGACGGTCGATATTTCGGTAAACATGACTGCCCCTACAACTCCCGGCACCCATCTCGGTTACTGGATGTTCAAGAATGCCAGTGGTGCCTTATTTGGG
>DASWKT010000411.1:0-2411 GCA_036396515.1 Anaerolineales bacterium
TTAGCGTGGAAGGATAACCGCGAAGTTTTACGCGAGAAAATTGCCAGCACCGTCACGGCTTTGCTTGGGCTCGTCGGATATAACGATATTGATCCCCTGCGCTCGCGCGAACACATTTTGCTTGCGACGATTTTCGAGAACGCCTGGAGTCATGGCCGAGATGTCGAATTAAAAGAGCTGATCCTTCAGACACAAAATCCTGATTTCAAAGATCTTGGCGCATTCCCTGTCGATACCTTCTTCCCCGCCAAAGACCGTATGGAACTGGCGATGGTGTTGAACAACATCCTCGCCGCGCCCGCATTTGAGAGGTGGCGCGAAGGTCAACCACTTGACATTGCTTCCATGTTGCGCGCAGAAGATGGCCGTCCGCGCCATAATGTTTTTTATCTCGCACATTTGCCCGATAACGAGCGGATGTTTTTCATAACCCTCCTGCTTTCAGCCATCGAAACGTGGACCCGCGCTCAAGGTGGAGCTTCCTCATTACGTGCACTGGTGTATATGGATGAAATTTTTGGTTATTTTCCACCTGTTTCTAACCCGCCTTCCAAGCCACCGCTTCTCAGGATGATCAAACAAGGTCGTGCCTTTGGTGTTGGCTTGCTGTTGGCGACCCAAAACCCGGCTGACATCGATTACAAGGGACTTTCCAATGCGGGTACGTGGTTCATTGGAAAACTTCAAACGGAACAGGATAAAAATCGTTTGCTCGACGGGCTTGAAAGTGCATCCGGCGGGACTCAACGTGCCGTACTCGATAAGCTGATTTCATCTCTTGGAAAACGGGTCTTTATTTTGCATAATGTGCATGCAGAACACCCTGAGCTTTTTCAGACCCGCTGGACAATGAATTTTCTGGCCGGGCCTTTGACCCGCACACAGATCAAGGACCTCAACCAGCATGTTGATGCCACTGTCAAGCCTGCTCCTGTTGTTCCGCTGGCCAGTGGCATCGTCCCTCGCGCGGCACTTAGGCTCGATGCAAGTGTAACCAAGCCTCCCATCCCGGCCTGGATCCGGGAATATTTCCTGCCGCAGAACTATACATTGCCTGAAGCCTTCTCCGCAACAGGACGTTCCATGCCCGCGGAAATGAAGGTTGAGGAGGGAGTGATCTACCGGCCTGCACTGTTGGCATCCGCCCAGGTGCGTATCCTCGACCGCAAACATGGCGTGGATAGTGAAATCGTACGGACTGTGCTGGTGAAATCGCCTGAAAAGCGCGGTACGCTGCGCTGGGAGGATTATCTGCCGAGTGGAAACGTTCTCAATAACATCGATACATCTCCTATGCCCTCGGCGCGTTTCAGTACGGTGGACGCACCATTGAACGATGTCAAGTTAATGACCGCACTGCAAAAAGACTTCACTGATTGGGTATTCCGCAATTCATCTGTTAAAGCGCGTACAAATCAGGTGCTCAAAGTCTTTGCAGGACCCGATGTAAGCCAGGCCGAGTTTATGAAGGCCTGCGCAGATGCGGCACGCGATGGGCGCGATGCCGAAATCACAAAGAAGACTGCCCAATTGGACCGCCAGCTTAGAACTCTGGAAGATAAACTGGCCCGCGAAGAACGTGAACTCAGTGAAGATGAAGCCGAACTCTCACATCGAAAGATGGAGGAGGCAAGTACGCATATCGAGAATGTCACGGGTCTGTTTGGCGGAAAGCGCAGTGCGCGCCGGCTTTCCTCCTCGCTGACCAAGCGCCGGATGACCGAGCAGGCAAAAGCGGATGTGGAAGAGTCACATGACGCGATCGCCCAATTCAAGCAGCAGATCGCCGATCTCGAGCAACGCCGCGAGCAGGCCATTGCAGAGATTAACAACCGCTGGGGGAGCATCGTGAACGAGACTACCGAAGTTACGATTACGCCGAAGAAAACCGATGTGTTCGTCAATCTGTTCGGTGTGGCCTGGATGCCCCATTACGTCATCCAGTCTGACACAGACACCATCGAACTGCCTGCCTTTGGCGCAGAGTAAAACAAAGAAAATGATCCGGTTGATCCTTGTTATTGCGTTATCGGGAATCAGCCATTCCTGTGGGCTTCTCTTGGCTTCAAGAGTTTCCGACGGCGTACAGTTGAATTGTAATGGCTGACTTGCGCTTGCATATAAGCATATGATTCCGTATTTTATGTAATAAAGCGGCATTTATTGCCTCAGTGCCCATTCTTGTCTTCTATGCCATATTTCAGTGCAAGATCATTGCAGGTATTACAACGACGGGCATGGCCGGACAGTAGTCATCCTACCAAAGGAATGACTCGCTTGCCCCAACCCATTCCGACCCTTGTCCTTGAATACACACATCACACAATAGGCTCGTAAATGTCAACATCAAAAGCACAAGTCCTCTTAGATACAAATCGAACGATCGCCCCAATTTCACCCCTGTTATTTGG
>DASWKT010000412.1:0-2268 GCA_036396515.1 Anaerolineales bacterium
GAACAGGATGTGTACATGCATCTGGATCAGCAGATCCTCTCACTCACCGAAGAACAGGAGCGGCTCGTCATGGCGACTCTTTCACGGACCCGCGGCCTGGTCCTGGATCCCAATCTGCCACACCCTGAATCGTTGATCGCGGTCGCTCTACGACATGAGAATCGTTATTACGGGGTATTGTGGTCGGCATACAACAAACAGCATGTTTTCTCAGAATCAGATATCCGCTTTATCAGCACTTTGGCCAGCCAGGCCGCGCTGGCGGTTGTAAACATCCGTTTGTTCCTCACAGTCGAGGTGAGCCGCCGTCAGCTTGAAGCGATTCTTAATTCCACACCAGACCCGGTGCTGGTTACCGACGCGTCGAATCGTCTTATCCTGGCAAACCCGGCTGCGGGTCATGTGTTTGGTGTGACAGTCCGCCGCGGAGAAAGACCAGATCTCCAGAGGGTGGTTCAGGTGCAGGAGTTGAACGAACTTCTGCAGGCATCATCCATAGAACGCCGTTCGGCAGAAATTTCCATGCCCGATGGAAGGACGTATCTTGCGATGGCATCCGCGATGACAGCAGACGGGAGGATGGTGGGACGTGTGTGCATCCTGCGCGATGTGACCCAGCTCAAAGAGATTGACACGTTGAAATCCGACTTCGTTGCAACGGTAAGCCACGACTTGCGTTCACCGCTAACCTTGATGCGCGGGTATGCCACAATGCTTGAAATGTCCGGCTCTTTGAATGACCAGCAAAAGAATTATGCGAGGATGATCGTGCATGGCGTAGATAATATGGCGAAACTCGTGAGCAACCTGCTGGATCTCGGGCGCATTGACTTCGGTGTCGGCTTGCAAGTGGAGAGCAGCCCGGTGCTCGATGTCCTCGAACGCGTGACGGGCTCCCTGCAACTGCAGGCAAAGCAAAGGAAGATCTCACTGGGTGTGGAAATTCCAAAGGATCTACCGCATGCCATCGAAGCCGACCAGGCTTTATTGCATCAGGCTCTTTATAACCTTGTAGAGAATGCCCTCAAATACACGCCTGAAAATGGAGAGGTCACCATTCATTTGCAAACCTCACCCTCTGCATTAACCTTTGCCATACAGGATAGCGGCATCGGCATCCCGAAGAATGATATGCCGCGCTTGTTCGAAAAATTCTATCGCGGTACGAACCGTGAAGCGCTGGCTGAACGCGGCACCGGGCTGGGACTCGCCATCGTCAAATCAATTGCGGAACGTCACCGTGGAAAAGTTTGGGTGGAAAGCGAATTGGGCAAGGGAAGTATTTTCTATCTTGAAGTCCCGCTTACACAGCCGAAAGAAGCTCCGCGTGTTCCATAAATTGGAGACAATTTGAAAGTGATTCCTGATTCTGCTTCAAGCAACGACGCTGCAAATAGATCTACAGACATGGGTGTGGTGGTTGTCCCCGCCATGTCACAGGATGCAGGCCAGGCCCCCCGCACCTCAAAGTAGATGGGGGTCCCTCGGGAAATCCATATCTCATGCAAATGATTGCAGACCTGTTGAATATTAAAGTGCGCCTCTCCGCCTCATTGGAAGCCACCGCGATCGGGATTGCAAATCTCGCCGCGTATTCTGCGCTTGGCAGGACGCTGGATGAGCTTGCCTCGCGCTGGCAATCGCAGGCTCTATATTCACCAGGAATGACTCACGCAGTGCGTGAACGCAAACTGGCCCAATGGCACAAGGCTGTAGAAGCAGTAAAAGTTTTTCATGAGGAGTGAAGGCCATGACGACGTCTTCTGAGATTCTAGAATTGTGGCAAGAGCATTCGTCCTCTTCTTTCCCACAGGGATATGTTGGTAAGGAAATCAATGGAATTGATTTACCTCTTTTAGATGCAGAAATCGCGGGTTGTATTCACACGTATGTGCATAATAGTGGAGAGCTTGATCATCGGCCCGTAGAAATCTTAAGGAAGAGTCTTACTGAGTTAAATACCATCGTGCTTTTGCTGAATAGCGAAGAATTAATGTACTTCAATCGTTTGAGAAACCTGGCAATTCTTGTGCTGCAGGAAGTTAATAGATAATTGAATAAACCTGATTTGCCGTTTGATGTTGCCATCATTGGTGCGGGCGCAGTCGGATCTGCCATCGCGCGCGAACTCTCTCGCTATCAACTCGGCGTTGCCTTGATCGAAGCCAATCCCGATGTGGGCATGGGCACCTCCAAAGCCAGCACCGCCATCTGGCACACCGGCTACGATGCAAAACCCGGCTCGCTCGAAGCGACTCTCCTGCGCAG
>DASWKT010000413.1:0-12200 GCA_036396515.1 Anaerolineales bacterium
GTTCCAATAGGACCGCATGCCGCCGAATACGGCTGTACCATATAAAAAACCGTGGGTGGCGATATTGACTTTTGCGTCCGAAAGCGGAACGATCTTTCCCTCAAAAAACGCGTGCTTCGAGAGATCCACCAGACACCTCCATAAATAGGTTTAGGACCAGCTCTTACATACGAATTATACCTGATTCAATTTGCTTCACGCTTCGCCTCAGCCGATGGCTGATTCTGTTTCCAGTCAGGCCTTGACAATTAAAGGAATCCCGGTAAAATCTAATTCGATAAGTATCGAATTAGTTATAAGAGAGTAAAAATGAACGATCAACCTGAAATCCTAGCTTTTGTCAAAGCCATGGCATCCGCAGAGCGCTTGCGCGTTATCGGCGCTTTGGTTCGTGGCCGCGCCACGCAATCAGAAATTGCTGAGCAGTTGCATCTTCCGCTGCGTGACATCTTCAATCATCTATCTTTTCTCGCACATGTGGGTGTTGTCAGCGAAACAGATGGAGTCTACGACCTGAACGAGAAGGCGATCGAATCTCTGGCGCGTGGACAATTTCAAGGAAAACGCCCGTCTTATGTCGCGAAGGACGATCAGGAAGAGGATGTCCGCAAAGTGTTGAAGAACTATCTCAAAGCAGATGGCACCATCAAGCAGATCCCGCAAACGGGAAGCAAATTGCTTATCATCCTGAACTTCATCCTGGATGCGTTCGCTTTCGACACGAACTACACAGAGAAAGAAGTGAATACTATTCTGCGGCGCTTCCATCTGGATACTGCTGCCTTGCGCCGTTATCTCGTAGATCATGGCCTGATGGCGCGTGAGAGTGACGGAACGCGTTATTGGCGCGTGAAACAGGAGGCACTAACGTGAGCGAAGAACTTGTCACCTTTTTCAAGGCGCTGGCAGATACCAACCGGCTCAAGATCGTTGGTCTGCTTGCGGAAAAACCGTACAGTGTCGAAGAGTTAGCCACGCTGCTCAAACTCAAGCCTTCCACTGTTTCGCACCACCTTGCGCGCTTATCGGAGGCGGGTCTGGTACGGGCACGCGCTGAAAGTTATTACAGCGTATACCAGTTGGATCAATCTGTGCTCGCAGAAAAAGCGCGCAGCATGTTCACGCAGGAGGAGCTTTCCTCCGTCGCCGCGGAAGTAGATGTGGATGCCTACGACAACAAAGTGATCAAAGATTATTCAAAGCGTGATGGAAGTTTGAAAACCCTTCCAGCTCAACGCAAAAAGTTGGAAGCGATCCTGCGCTACGTTGTGAAGGCCTTTGATATAGGAAAGCGTTATAGCGAAAAGCAGGTTAACGAAATTCTCGCCCACTATTATGCTGATACGGCGACCTTACGCCGCGAACTGGTCGGCTTTGGATTAATGAACCGCGAAGGCGGCGGGGGAGAGTATTGGAGAGTCTAGCATGTCATTGCGAGGGAAGCGAAGCAATCTCCCGTTAACCGAGATAATCTCATGGAGTAATCATCACTGCTTAATTGGAGACACTTGCACCTGGCGCAAGTGCAGGTGTTGCTTCGTCGGGCTAACGCCTCCTCGCAATGACATTCTTTAATTCAAAAAAGACACGGAATGTTCCGTGTCTTTTTGTTTACTTCTTAGCCATCTGCTCCCGATTGACCAAGCCTCTCTGCCATGCGTACACAGCCACCTGTGTGCGGTCTGCGAGATGTAGCTTGCTCAAAATATTGCTCACGTGGCCTTTCACCGTATATTCGCTAATGACCAGTTTCTCCGCGATCTGGCTGTTGGTCATGCCGTTCGCGATCAGCCGCAACACATCCAGTTCGCGTTCGGTTAGTTCGGTGAACAGCGGCTGCTCATCGCTGTTGTCACTACGGATGTTTTGCAGGACGCGTGCTGCTACCAGCGGATGCAAGGTCACTTCCTTCTGGGCAGCGCGATACAGGACCTCCACCAATTTTTCCATCTTCATATCCTTCAGGATATAAGAGATCGCGCCTGCCTTCAACGCGGGAAAGATGTGCACATCCTCATGATAGGAAGTCAGCACCACTACCTGGGTGCGCGGGCTGATCTGTTTGATGCGCCGCGTCGTCTCCACGCCGTCCATGCCCGGCATGATCAAATCCAGCAAAACAATATCGGGGATGTGTTCTGAGACCAGCTTAACGGCTTCCTCGCCTGAAGCTGCCTCACCGACAACCTGAAAATCCTTCACAGTTTCAAGATAAGACCGTATGCCGTTGCGAACGACCTCATGATCGTCTACGATCAAGATGCTGGTGCGAATGCTATTGTTATGATGAATGTTTGCCATCACCGCCTCCTTCTCAGCCTTTCGTGGGTACCTGAACAAGAATCTTTGTGCCATGCCCCGGCGCGCTCTGTACCTGCACCGTGCCATGGACGCTGCTCACGCGCTCACGGATCGAACGCAGCCCCATGCCCTGTGATTTTACGCTGGCATCGAATCCGCATCCGTCATCGGCGAGCGAAAGCTGCACCGAGTCACCATTGTACACCAGGGATATATCCACACGCCGCGCGTGACTGTGACGCGCCACATTTGCGAGTGCTTCCTGACTCACGCGATAAATGGCCTGCTCCACATCGAGGGGTATACGCCGCTCGCTACGGGTACCGAACTTGACCGTAATATCGTTGCGGTTTTCCCATTCGAAGATATATTCGCGCAGGATAGTTGCCAGTCCCTTCTCCTGAAGCGCGATCGGATAAATCTCCTGCACAAGGAAGGTTAATTCCTGAATCACATCGGTCACCAGATTCTCCGCTTCGCTCAAGTGCAGCGTGACAGAATTTCCATTTCCGTTCAGAATGCCGCGCACCGTCCCCAGTTGTGCCAGCGCCGCAAACGCCTTTTGTTTTGCGCTGTCATGCAAATCACGCGCGAGCCGGTTTCGTTCCTCCATGACCGCTAGATCTTTGGTCTGCTCGAAAAGTTCCATATTGGCAATCGAGATCGAGGCGCGATTTACCAGCGCAGAGAAGAGACGCACCGTATCGTCAGCGATAAAGTCTGGCCCTATGAAGCCAACGTTGAATACGCCAACGACCTTATGATCCACGACAATTGGCAGATGCACAAAGGATTTAATTCCCTCCGCCATGATGGCAGCGCGTATGTCCGGCCGCAGATCTTCCGGGTCGAGGTCTGTGACAATGATCGGCTTACCCGTAGCCAACACTTTGCCAACCATACCTTCGCCTTTTGCAAATTCCATTACCTTAAGGGTCTCAGGAGCAAACCCATGGCTGACGCGAGGAACAACTCTGGTCTGTTGCTCATCCCATGCAAACACCGCACTGCGGTCGGCATGTAGCATGTCCACCGCTACATCCACGAGTGTTTGGAAGACCTGGTTCAGACTCACATTGCGCAGGATCTTTTCATCCGCCTGATAGAGCGCCTGGATTTCTTGATTACGTTTTTCCAGTGCGCTGGTACGCTCCCGAACAAGACGCTCCAGTTGTCGGTTACGGTCTTGAATTGTCTTGGTACGCAAGCGAAAACCGCCAGCAACTATTGCACCAGCAGCCATGACCAGCAATATACGGAACCACAGAGTCTGCCAATATGGTGAGATGATCGTCACATTGATCTGAACGGGGTTGTCATTCCAAACGCCATCACTGTTTGTCCCTTTCAATAGCAAAGTGTATTCACCACCCGGCAGGTTTGTGTAGCGTCCATCACGTTTTGTGCCGATAAAATGCCAGTTCGTATCGAAGCCTTCCAGCATATAGGCGTATTGATTCTTGTTGGGCTGGTTATAACTCAACGCGGCGAATTCAAATTCAAGTGAGTTCTGGGGCCATTGCAAGATGACATTCTGTACAGTCTCGGGACTGGTACCGATCGTAATTGGCTGGTCATCTTGGGTAAGCGAAGTAAGCGCGATCTGCGGCTCATGAGGATTATCGGTAATATTCGATGGATGGAAGACGGTCAGCCCATTGATTCCGCCAAAATAGAACTCTCCATCTTTTCCTTTTGCATATGCACTGGAATTGAACTCATTGCTTTGAAGGCCATCATTTGCCTCGAAGTTTCGAAACGTCTCTGTTTCAGGATCGAATCGCGAGAGTCCAAAGTTCGTACTCAACCAGAGCAGGCCCATATCATCCTCGAGAATGCCGTATACAAAACTATTTGGTAGACCGCTTTTTTCCAGGTAATAGGTAAATGTCCCTGTCTCAGGATGATACAGATTCAGCCCGCCGCCCGCGGTGCCTACCCACAACCGTCCTTTTGTATCCTGATAGATCGAGAGGATTGAGTCGTTGCTAATGCTTCTCTCATTCTTCGGATCGTGGCGGAAGGGGGTAAATGCTTCCGTTTGGGGATCAAAACGGTTTAGCCCGCTTTCGGATGTTCCAACCCATAAATTGCCTGCGTTATCCTCATGGATCGAGAGAACCTTGTTCCCACTCAAGGCAGTTGGGTCATCGGAGTCTGGAGTGTACTGTGTGAACAAACCAGTTTCTCTATCGAATTGATCCAGGCCGCTCAGTGTGCCGATCCATAATTGTCCGCTGCTATCTTCATAGAGCGAATAAACGGAATTCGCGCTTAGGCTATTTGGGTTGGTTCCATCAGAGCGATAGTGAGTGAAGGTGTTGTGCTTTGGATCGAGGCGATCCAAGCCATCGGTTGTGCCGATCCAGATGATTCCTTCCCTGTCTTCGATGATCGAGAAAAGCCAGTCGGATCCCAAGCTGTTCGGTCTTTTGGGGTCATTCATGTAGCGGATGGCTTCTCCGGAATTCCAGTTGAAACGATTGAGTCCCTTTCCATAGGTCCCAATCCAGGCGTAGCCTTGATCATCTACATGAATAGGAAAAATGAAGTTCCCACTCAGGCTTTTGGGGTCATTTGGATCATTGCGGTAATAAGCGAATTTCGCTTGCTCACGATCGTATTTGTTTGCTCCACCACCGTTCGTTCCAAACCAAAGGATACCTCCGCGATCTTCGTAGATGGACAGGATGACATTATTGCTCAAACTTTTTGGAAAGGAGGGATCATTGCGATAATGGATGAAACGGTTCCCTTGCAAGCGCTCCAATCCAATCCCTGTGCCGATCCATAGATTACCTGAACCATCTTTGTAGAGAGCGTTTATGGAATCATCGGTCAGGCTGGACAGGTCATCTTTATCATGTACAAAGCGGCTAAATTCGCCGATTGCCGGCTTGAAAAGATTCAGCCCCTTCCTCGTACCGATCCACAGGTTGCCGCTCGTATCTTCAGTGATAGCCGTAATGCTATCGCTGCTAATGGTTGTTGGCTCGCTCTCAATGTTCTGATAAACCCTAAATATGCCTGATTGCTCATCAAAAAGATTAAGTCCCCCATTCGTGGTGCCAATCCAAAAACGGCCGAGTGAATCTTGATAGATGGCGCTAACATTCTTGCCATTTAATTTGTCTGATTGAAATGAACTGTCCTGGTTGTATTTAAACCTGCCTTCGAGACTGATTGCACTCACATCATCTGTAATCGGCTGGATTTCACGGTAAAGAAAATGGTGGAATCCTCCTGTCTCGGGTTCGAAGCGGTCCAACCCACTCAAGGTACCAACCCATAAGCGATTATCTCCGTCCACGAGCAAGGCGCTGATGTGATTATTGCTCACGCTGGATTGGTCCTCTTCAGCGTGCCGATAAGGAGTGAATTGCCCACTGAACGGATCATAGCGGTTCAGCCCACCTAGGCCTGTGCCAACCCACAAGTAACCATCCTGATCCTCCACAATTGCAGTGATCCACCCACTGCTGATGCTGTTCGGGTTGCTCGGTTCCGATTTATAGGTTTTGAACTCGTATCCGTCGTAACGATTCAGTCCATCTTGAGTTCCGAACCAAAGGAAGCCGCGGCTATCCTGAAAGATGACCTGCACCGAACTCTGGGACAGTCCCTGCTCGATGCTGATCTGGCCGAAGCGCAGGACGCAGTTGCAGATTGGCGGGAGGGCTGCAGGAGGCACACGGCTCGGGGCAGGGGGAGGGTTGGTCGGCTCGGCCGTAGGAGCTTCAGACGCGGCGGGAGGCATGATTCCCCCTCCGCAGGAGGTCAATACGAGAGCTAGGAAAAGTCCAAGAAAACGGGATAATGCCCTTTTCATTTTTCCGTTCATGCCTACAGTATAGTACATAACCCGTTCATTTAATTCAGCTTTAACACCCCTCTAAGGAGGGGTTTTTATACATCGCTGATGAGGTCGGATGAGTGCCTATGCCCTTCTTCAAGGGGGAGAGGAATCCGTCGAAAAGCAGGGGAGGAAATACATTCACAGGCGGATGCTTGATTTATTCCCAGAACGTATGATGTGGTCAAGATTGCTTTGCTTTCACAAGTTCTCCTCAAAGAAAGCAAACCGTAGGATGTGAGGCGGATGCCGGGGCTACGCAACCCGGTTTCCGCCTCCCTCCATATTATAGGCAAAGGAGGTGGTCTGTATTACAGAACGCTTGATGACGCCATTTGTGGATCAAAACATTTCATATTTTAAGGAGAGAAGAGGATGAAATATAAACATCTTTACTATTTGCTTAGCTTGCTGGCCGCCATGAGTCTGGTGCTGGCGGCTTGCGCGCCTCCAGTAGCAACGGCCACGGAAGCGCCACAGGTGCAGACTGAGGAACCTGCAGTGACGGAAGCACCGACAGAAGCGCCAACCGAAGCACCGACAGAGATGCCGCGTACCGAACGCCGCGGCGGCTGGCTGGATGAGATCGATCTCTCGGTCGTGGCAGGCGATTCAGCCATTTCCCAGCTTCAGGCTGGCACGATCGATTTCTATTCGTTCAACCTTGCTTCCGATGCCTTTCCTGCTATCCGAGATGCTGGCTTGTCGTACACACAAGCCTTCGGTGGCTATTACGGCGTCAGCTTCAATCCGGCAGTGTTCACGGATACAAACCAACTCAATCCGTTCTCGAACCGCAAGATCCGTGAGGCGATGAACTGGTTGATCGATCGCGACTATATCAATCAGGAAATCTATGCTGGTGGTTCCCTGACAAAACTTCTTCCTATCACCACCCAACTGGTGGAATATACCAATCTGATCGATACCGCCAGGGCACTTGAAGCCAAATATGCCTTTGATGCTGAAAGGGCGAAGGAAATCATTGACGCTGAAATGGCCGCGATGGGCGCTGAACTGGTGGACGACAAATGGCAGTTTAACGGCGAGCCTATTACATTGATTTTCCTCATCCGTTCTGACGGCGATGGCACGCGCCAGCCCATGGGTGATTACATATCAAACCAGTTGGAAAGCCTTGGTTTTACCATAGATCGACAGTACAAGACCTCCTCGGAAGCCTTCCCAATCTGGCAGGGATCGACCGCAGCGGATGGACTATGGCACATGTATACCGCCGGTTACATTCCTTCCGGTTTAAGCTCGCTGCGCGATGAGAGCGGCAACATTCAGCAGAGCTATTTGAATACCAGTATTCAAGCCAGTGAGCCGTTCATCTCCAACGTCTCAGACCCTGAATTTCAGCAGCTTGGAGATGACCTGGCGCAGGGAAATTACTCCTCCAAGGAAGAACGCGATGAGATGATGGCCAGGGCGCTGGAACTTTCTCTGGAAGATTCGCTCTTTGTGTGGACGATAGATCAGCGGGTATACGCACCGTACAACGATAATGTCCAGGTTACTTACGACCTTGCCACGGGTCCTGAATCCACGAACGTTGGCCCATATAACCTCCGTTTCGTTGAGCAGGAGGGCGGTACGATGAAGATCGGCACGAACGACCTATTCACACAGCCGTGGAATACGGTCGGTGGAAGCAACTGGGTCTGGGATGCGTTTATCATGCGCGCGACCACGATGGGCACATCCAATATCGGCGGCGGCGGCGGTTTGATGGCTGACCCCTATACCGGATTGGCATATCCGCAGCGCATCGAGAGCGCAGAATTGACCCATAAGGAAGGCTTGCCGATCACTCAGAACCTGGATTGGTTAACCGTAAATACGGCCCCCCAGGTTGATGTTCCTGAAGATGCGTGGGTGGATTGGGATGCAACAGAGCAAAGGTTTATCACTGCCGCTGAGAAGTTCCCGGAGGGGCTGACAGCCAATGTCAAGAGCGTTGTCGTCTATCCCGATGATCTGTTCGAGACAGTCAAATGGCACGATGGCAGTCCCATCTCGGTGGGTGATTTTGTGATGTCCATGATCGAGGGCTTCGACCCCGGAAAAGAGGATAGCCCTCTTTATGATGCATCCCTGGCACTGAGCGTCAACGCGGGGCTGGAGTCTTTCAAGGGGTACCGGATCACCTCCACCGACCCACTGACCATTGAAGCCTATAATGATGCATATGTTACAGATGCTGAACTGAACATCACGCCTTTGTGGCCACAATCGCCTTTCGGCCTCTCAGGTGAGAACAGCTGGCAGATCCTGGCGATCTCAAATTTGGCGGAGGTTGCCGGCGAACTCGCTTATACCCAGGATAAGGCGGATAATGCTGAAATCGAAAACACCAGCTGGGTTGGCGGACCCAGCCTCGAGATCCTTGCCAAGTATCTGGATCAGGCAGCGAGCGAATCATATATCCCCTTTGAGCCCACGTTAGGCGAATACATTACGCAAGAAGAGGCTGACTTGCGCTATGCCAACTTGAAAAATTGGTTTGAGGAGCATGGTCACTTCTGGGTTGGGACGGGTCCGTACTATTTGGATCAGGTCTTTACCACCGAGAAATCCCTTGTTCTGAAGAACAATACAGAGTTCGTTGATCTTGCTGATCGTTGGGTGGTATTCAGCGAACCCCAACTTGCCTCCGCTGTCCTTGATGGGCCGGGACAGGTCAAGGTTGGTGAAGAAGCGGTCTTCGACGCTACGGTGAATTTCAAAGACCAGCCGTATCCACAGTCCGATATTCAAGGGGTGAAATATATTCTGTATGATGCAACTGGCACTGTCGTGACTGTGGGCGATGCCACAGCGGTCGGTGATGGTCAGTATCAGGTCACTCTCGGTTCAGATGTAACTTCTGAATTACCGACTGGTTCAGCAAGACTTGAAATTGCCGTCGTACCTATTCCGGTAGCAATCCCCGCTTTTACCTCTCTTGATTTCGTAGCAGTCCCTTAGTGTAATGTAACAAATCTCATTTATTTAAACGTCCCGCAGGTTTGAGCAGTTCAATACTGTTTTGCAGCAAAACCTGCGGGACGTTCCACCCAATCAGGATTGTGAGGAAGCCATGGCAGTCGTTACCCAAACGCCTTCAGAAAATGCAGTGGTGAAAAGGGCAAAGCACGAGAGCACGTTCCTACGCGTATCCCGCTATGTCCTTGTGCGGCTGTTAACTCTGTTTGTAACTGTTGTAGTCGGTATTTATTTGACCATTATGATCGCCAACATGGGCGGTTACGTGGATCAGATCATGAAGGGTGAAATCCGTGACCGCGTCATTCAAGCCATTGCAGCCAACCCCTCAATGCAACAAATGGATCCGACTGTCCGCCAAAAATTGATACAGGACACGATCGCATCGGAAGAAAAGCGCATGGGTCTCGATGTGCCCATTGCAATACGCAATGTTCGTTATCTTTCCAATGCACTGACTTTACAATTGGGCCGGGCCATCAACATGACCAGCGATGCCGGCTCGAAGCAGGTACGCCTCATCATCCTGGAACGTTTGCCTGCGACCCTGCTATTGATGGGCATCTCCCAATTATTCCTCTTTTTTTCCAGTATCCTACTTGCCCTCAACCTTTCCCGCCGTTACGGCAATCTTTGGGATAGAGCGGTTGTCGCGCTTTCTCCCACTTCAGCGGTACCACCATGGTTCTACGGCATCTTCCTGATCCTGATCTTTGCAGCTCTTCTAAAGGTACTTCCGTTCGGCGGTATGGTCGATTCCCCGCCTCCGTCAAATCCTATTGATTACTCTCTTAGCTTGGCGAAGCACCTGATCCTGCCTGCTTCGTCATTGGTGCTCAGTTCCTTCTTCCTCAGTATCTACAACTATCGCACATTTTTCCTGATTTATTCCAGCGAAGATTATGTTGAAATGGCAAAAGCCAAGGGCCTGCCCGTGCGAGATGTGGAGCGGCGCTATATCCTCCGTCCCACCTTGCCCAACATCATCACAAATTTTGCGCTTCTTATTATCACCTTATGGACGGGCGCAACAATTACCGAAACTGTTTTTCTCTGGCCTGGCTTGGGTCGGACGCTCTATCAGGCGGTCGGCTTGTACGACATTCCCATTATTGTAGGCTCAACCATCATCTACGCTTATCTGCTAGCACTCACGGTATTCCTGCTGGATTTTATCTATGCCCTGGTTGACCCCAGAGTAAAGATCGGCGGCCGTTAAGCTATGAACACCTTTAGAAGTTCGCTCCGAAATATCCTGTACTACCCGTCTGCAATCATAGGAATGTTGGTTGTTTTTCTATTGATATTTACGGCCGTGTATGCAATGGTCAAGATACCCTATAACGAAGCCATCCGTTTGTGGCGCGGGGGTGAGGAAGTTTGGTATCAAAACCCGAAATTCGCCCCACCTGCATGGATCAATTACTTTTCGAGTAATAAATATGCTGAATCGTTTGCCGCCAGAACGTCTGATGAGACAATGCCAAAGGAAGTGACAGCGGGCGCGGAAGGCACTGCTACCATGTCAGCTTCCTATACGTTTGACTTTTCCTACGACTACTATCCTCAGGAGATGATCCTATACATCACCTCCAAATATCAGGAGAAACAACCATTCATATCGGCGGAATGGCTGACGCCCGATGGAAGAACCATCCGGATTGTCAATTTGGCACTGAGTAAAAAACATACCTACCGTTTCTCACAGGATGAAAAGTTAAAAACCAAACTTAGAACTCAGGATGTGATCCCTCATCTATTCTCAGACCCGGAAACCGGAGAACTATTAAAGGGACAGTATCAATTGTTGATCACTGGCGCGACCTTTGAGCCCGATTCAGATATTGATGTGGAATTCGTTTTTCACGGGCAAGTCTACGGGCTGGCAGGCACGGATCATGCGCGCCGCGATCTAGTGGTGCCTCTTCTGTGGGGTGCACCGGTTGCCCTGGCATTTGGCCTGATCGCATCGCTTGGCACTGCCCTACTTACAATGATCATTTCCGCTCTGGGCGCGTGGTATGGCAGTTGGCTTGACGAGTTGATTCAGCGTATCACGGAGGTCAACCTTGTCCTGCCCTTTTTGTCCATCCTGATCATGATAGGCACCTTTTACTCGCGCAGTATTTGGGTAATTCTGGGGGCTACGATTGCACTGAGCATATTTACTGGCGCTATCAAGGGTTATCGTTCGATATTTGTACAGTTAAAAGAGTCAATGTATATTGAAGCAGCTCGCGCATACGGCGCCAGCAACCCCAGAATTGTTTTCACCTACCTGATCCCACGCATGATCCCCTTGTTGATTCCAGGCCTGGTTTTATCTGTTCCGTCATTTGTGTTTTTGGAGGCAGGTCTGGCCGTGCTGGGATTGGGTGACCCGGTCCTGCCGACCTGGGGCAAGATGATCGATGATGCGAATCGCAACGGCGCCTTATACCGCGGCTATTACTACTGGATACTGGAACCTACAACCCTGCTCATGATCACAGGTCTCGGCTTTGCCATGCTCGGGTTTGCGCTGGATCGTGTCTTTAATCCGAAGCTGAGGGATATATGAACACAATGCCGCACAAACTCCTGCAGATTGAAGATCTGGTCCTGCATTTCAAGACCCGCGCGGGAACCGTGCAAGCCGTGGATGGCGTAGACTTTGAACTGGATACCAATCGCGCGGTAGTGATATTGGGCGAATCAGGCTGCGGCAAAACATCCCTCTCCAAAGCCATCCTGCGTCTTCTACCGCGGAACGTCCAAAAATATAGCGGAGAAGTCTACTTACAAGGCATCGATGTGATGCAGCTTGATGAAGAGCAGTTCCGCCAGAATGTGCGCTGGGCGGAGATCTCCCTTGTACCGCAGGCTGCGATGAATGCGCTCAACCCGGTCATCAGAGTGGGTGACCAGGTTGCTGAGCCTGCCATCATCCATCTTGGGATAAAAAAGGAGGAGGCACTGGTTCTGGCGCGCCGCATGTTCCAGCATGTGGGTGTGCCCAATGATTTTCTGGAGCGTTATCCATTTGAATTAAGTGGCGGGATGCGCCAGCGCGTTG
>DASWKT010000414.1:0-2638 GCA_036396515.1 Anaerolineales bacterium
AAACGTCTAAATCACATTAGAATAGAGTTGTGACTTTTTGGTTTTCGAGGAATGAGCAATGGAACGAAAAACGCAGACGGGTTATTTGGTGTTGGCTGATATTTCTGGTTATACATCCTTTGTCGCGCAGACGGAAATCGAACATGCCGATATCGCGCTCTCCTCCCTGCTGGAAACCATCGTGGAGAAATTAAGCGGTCTGTTGATCATCTGCCAGCTGGAATGCGATGCGGTCTTTGCCTATCTGGAGGAAAGCAAACTGCAGGAAGGCAAATCTTTACTGGAATTGATTGATCATACCTACTTGGCATTTCGAGATAAAGCGGAAGTGTTGTATCGCCAGGCAACGTGTGCGTGTAAGGCATGCCTGGCCATTCCCACGCTTGATTTGAAGTTCATGGTGCATCACGGCGATTTTATTATCCAGCAAGTGGCGGGTACCAAGGATCTGATGGGAACAGATGTCAATCTGATCCACAGGCTCTCGAAGAATCACGTGTCCGAGTCCACGGGCTGGAAAGGGTACGCGCTTTTCACGAATCAGGGTTTGGAACATATGCAAACTGACAAAGCAACTTTTGTCCAGCAGACCGAATCCTACGAACATCTCGGAGAAGTGGAAACGTACGTCATGGATATGCATGTCCGTTATGAGGAAATGAAGTCATCTTGATTTTCAAAAACAGTCCGCGCGCTTTCGGATAAGCCGATCCGCTGAGCATTCCGTTTGTCAGATGAATTTCGATGATAGCGAACCCCTTCCCTGCTATAATTAACCGTGAAGTAAGGAGTAAATTATGGTTACACCTGCTGTAAACACCATTATCAAAATGATCGAGCAATTGCCCGAAGCAGACCAGGAGAAGGTAGCTGAACATTTGCGGGAGTATCTCGCTGACCTTGAAGATGAAGAAAAGTGGGATCAGGCTTTCGCGAAGTCACAGGATAAGCTGGCCCAGGCTGCTCGTGAGGCGCGTAAACAGATTGCGGAAGGAAAGTCCGAGCCAATGGATTTCGATAAGCTATGAAATCTGCAACCCTGCCGTCATTTTGGGAATCATATAACAAACTGGATAAGACGGTAAGGAGAAGAGCTAGAAAAGCCTTTGAGCTTTGGATTGATAATCCTTTTCATCCGTCGCTGCATTTCAAATGCATCAACACAGAAGAGGAAATCTGGTCAGTAAGAATCACGATCAAATATCGTGCTCTAGGTGTACTTGACGGAGACACAGTGACTTGGTTTTGGATTGGTAGTCACAAAGAGTACGAAAGATACTTCTAAATTGCCCCGCTTCATAGCGGGGTTTTGATTTCGGCAAGAGCCGTCACCCTGCCTTTCTCCGGCGGCCCTTACAGGGTGCTCACCTGCACTTCGATTTTTGAATTGCTTGGCAATTCATGGCAAATCGTCCAGCCGCAAGTGTCGCAATGAGAGGGGTACGCGCGCTCTTGATATAATCCTGCAAGTCCTCAGCCATCTAATTTATTTTAGGGTCTTGAATATTTTGGCATTTAGAACCCCGTTTTCCAGAAGGTGCAATTGATGAACGTTTCGCCCTATGATGTGGCAGTCATTGGCACAGGTCCGGCCGGGTCTGCGGCTGCATATTTTCTCGCTCGAGGCGGCCTGCGCGTCGCATTACTGGATAAATTCGATTTCCCGCGTGACAAGACCTGCGGCGACGGGTTGACACCGCGCGCCTTGGATGTGCTCGGCTCCATGGGTGTGTTGCCGCAGGTGGAAGAGTATGCCTATTCCTGCGTTGCCCTGACCGTGCGAAACTCGGACGAGGTGACCTACCGGATCGAGCTTTCGGGGCCGGAGGATCCGCCCCGCCGCATCCTCATCCTGCCCCGCCTCAGGCTCGACGATATCCTGCGCCAGCATGCTGTCAGAGCGGGCGCGCAGTTCATCCCTAACGCCAAAGCCGAGAATATGACCTACGAAGAAAACGGTCGTGTGCGCCTTTGGGTCGAGGGCGGCCAGCCCTTGGACTGCGCGCTGGCAGTCATTGCCACAGGCGCGAATACAGGTCTTCTGCGAAAAGCAGGTTTGCTGAAACATGTGCCTCCCCCGAATCTGGCTGCACGCGCATACTTTGAAAACGTGGATGGGCTGGACGATACCATTGTGCTGTTCTTCGACGGTGTCGAACATCCTGGCTACGGCTGGGTGTTCCCCACCGCGCCGGATGCAGCCAATATCGGTTGCGGTGTCTTCTTCGACAGCCGCACGCCCCAGCCGACTCATTTGCAGCATCTCGTCCAAAACCATCCTTATCTCCAGCGCATCCTCAGGAACGCCAGGCAGGTCGGTCCGATCAAGGGATATCCGCTGCGCACTGACTTTTCAAGTTCCATCACCGGCAAAGATCGGATCCTGGTTACGGGGGAGGCGATCGGTCTGGTTAACCCGATCACCGGCGAGGGCATTGACTATGCTCTCGAGTCCGCGCAACTGGCGGCAGACGCTATCCTAAATGGATGGCACAATGATTTGAATGCACTAGTGATCCAGAAGAATTACCGCGTCGCGCTGGTTAGGAAGTTCAGGTTTCCGTTTGCGCTCGGTCATCTGGCACAACGATTGGGTTTCCGCGATGGCATCGCTGATAAAGTCCTGAGTCGCATTCAG
>DASWKT010000415.1:0-5746 GCA_036396515.1 Anaerolineales bacterium
TAGGGACCAGATCACAGCGCTGGTAACATCCGGCTCTTCCTCTTCTGCGAGCATTTTCAGCAAAATCGACCGCGCAGGTCTGATAGACAGTTCACCCGCGGCTTCCACAGCTGCACGCCTTATCCGATCATCATCATTGACTAGAGAGTGCAAGACGTCTTCCGTCCAGCGGTCGTCATCTGCGGAGCGCCCCATTGCGCGCAGCGCACTTGCCTGCCAGTGTGGGTCTTCGCGATGGAAAGCGGATTCGATCAGCGTAATCACCTCAGGCCGTGAAGAATACCCAAGCGATTCCAGTGCAGTGCGTCGGACACGCACATCATCTTCACCGTTTGCGGAAGCAAGTAAAGCCTCCTCGACCTGATGGTATACATTTTCAGGGATCTCTTCCAGTTCACCCAAATCAACAAACAGGTTAAGCACATTTGCAGCTTCTCTGCGAACACCACTATCGGAATCGTCCTTGAGCATGTCAAGGTAGGTGGGAACAAGCTTCAGATCTTCAGACTCGTGGAGAAGACGGATGGCATGCGTCCGTACCATCGGATCAGGATCCGTGAGGAGCGCACGGGCAAAGTCATCAAAGGAGACGAGGGTATCGGCTTCAGCCAAGGTCTTAAGTGCTTCGAGCAGGGCCTGCTTGCGGCTGGGAGTGACACTGGGCCATATATCCAACACGGTCTTGAGTTCCAGCGGCGCAATATCTGAAAACTCGCGCAAATAGCGGCGCGGAAAATCCTTTTTTCCGTCAACGAGGGCATCCAGCACCGTTTGAAATGAAATAGGGTCTGCGCTCATATTATGGAATGGTGATATTGACAGGATTGACAAAATCCATGACGTTCACATAGATCATGAACATGAGAAGCAAGGCCATACCCATGCCATGGACAAGGTTTTCAAATCGGTGAGGCACACGACGGCGGAAGATGAGTTCAGGCAATACAAAGAGGATGCGTCCGCCATCCAATGCAGGGAAGGGAAACAGGTTGAAGATGCCCAGGCTGATGGACAATGACGCGATCAGATCCAGCGTGCGGATGGGTTGATCTATAGGATCGGCGGATACGGGTGCACTTGTGGTGGCCTGCACATCATGACTGACAGTTTGCTCAAAAACATCGTAAATACCTTTTAGGCCAATAAGACGGCCCTGCTCAGGAGCAAGCGTTCCACGGAGCATTTGAGCAGGCAGGGAAATAAGGGTGCGAATGTTCAAATAGGCATATCTCGCACCTAAATCCAAGGTTTCTGTAAAGGAGTTGGCCGATCTGAACGGGACGCCCAGACTAACGCCAATCATGATACGTTTTTCTTTATCGTTCAGACGTGGTGTAACAGTCAATTCAACCTGCTGACCCTTGCGGTCGACAAGAAAGACCACGGGTTTGTTTTCATTGGCATCTACAATTGCCCGTAATTCATCAAAGTTGTGTATTGGCCGATCATTGCCGCTGATCAAGATATCCCCACCCTGGAACCCAGCCTGAGCGGCGGGGCCATCTGGTGTTACAGAAGAAATAAGCACGCGATTCGTGTCAGGTACACCGACCTGATTGAAAATGATGCTATAAATAAGCACTGCCGTAAGCAAGTTCATCAACGGACCTGCAAACAATACTGCGAGGCGTGCCCAAGGGCTGGCAGCCGCCAGGCCGCCAGGGATAGTCGGGTCGTTCTCTCCCTTCGGGCGGACGAATCCACCAAGCGGGAGCCAGTTGAGCGTGAAGCGCGTGCCCTGCCATGTGAACAGAGTCAGCGCGCCGGGGGTAGGCAGGCCAATGCCGAACTCCTCAACTTCGATCTTGCACAACCGCGCAACGATAAAGTGCCCGAATTCATGAATCAACACCATGCCGCCAAAGGCAAGGATGAAAACCAGCCAGATTAAGATTGTTTCGTTCATAAATTTTTCCTTCGCGCGTGCATTATATCTTCTTTTGAAAAGACGAGATGGAACGGTGAGATATTTCTACCACTTCTCGTATGAAATTCTAACCTTCGTTTAACCTATGGCTATAGAAAACAGATTTTAGACATTAGATATTAACGTAGTACTTCGTAATATGCTTCTAGATATGGTAAATTATGTTTAGATCCCTGGCAATCCATCTTCCAGCCCATCTCTTCAGGATGAAATCAAAAATGAGCGACTCATGCCATTTCTGCAAGATCATCTCGGGTGAAGCCAGAGCCGAGATCGTTTATCGCGATGAACAGGTCACTGCGTTCCGCGATATTCACCCGGTCGCGCCAACTCATACCCTGATTGTGCCGAATAAACATATCGAATCGACGAATGTGCTCGAGCCTGAAGACGAACAATTAGTTGGACATCTCTTCAGCATCGCGCGCCAGCTTGCTAATGAGGCAGGGATTTCCCAAAGCGGTTACCGCCTGATCATAAACACGGGCCCGGACGGCGGACAAGCGATCTACCATCTACATTTGCATCTGATCGGCGGACAAAGAATGCGGCACCCCATGGGATAAAGAGACCCTCTACTGTTGAGGGTTGGGGCGGATAAACCTTAATATTTCACTATGACGAAGCAAACGCAAGAGGAAAGAAGAAATAATCTTCACGGCTCAAAAGCTGCCTGAGGAGAACTATCTTTTGCTCAGTGGGCTACCCTTCAGCTTGCTTTTTGGCTGTCCGGAACGGTACGCATAATATCCCAGCCCTGCCCCACCAAGCAATAAGAGCAATCCAAAAATGCCCAGGATGGAAGACCTGCCGCCCTCCTGAGTCTCTAAGGGCTCACTCACCGTGACCGACTTGGACTGCGCGCCGAAATCAATCGAGGCGCGGTCACCAGCTTTCACGGTCAATCTGTAACTGAGTAACATCGTCGGGTTGTATTCATCAGGTACAGCAACACTGATGTTGTAGTCACCTTGATGGACATCTCCAAAACAAGTACGGACAGGCTCCAGCGTATCAGGGTCGGAAGCAGAGGAGGTATTCTGTGTCTCGGAGTATGAGCCGTTCAAATTTGTGAGGCTGACCGCACCACCGTCCACGCCAAATTCGGTTTCCTGCCTCAACGCATCGCCGTTCATGTCATCGAAGAGCAAAACACAGACTTCTGTCGTACCGCTGACCGGCGTGGAAGTGGCTGTAGCAGGCGGAAGAGTAGGTGCCGGTCCGGCCGTGGGAGCCTCCGGTTGAGCAAGACCGACGACGAGCTGCTGCCCGGCAAGAAGTGTGCAGTTCTCATCCAGCCGGGTATTCAATTGGCGCAACTGAGGGAGCGTAATGCCGTGTAAAAGCGCGACCTGCAGACAGCTGTCCCCTTCAACCACAACATACATGATTCGGCCATCCGGCCCGGGTGTGGCAGTCACAAATCCCTGCGCATGCGGTGCGGCACTCGCGGTGCTCGCAGGGAGAGCCATCCCAGTAAATAATAAGAGCACAATAATCAGAATTAAAAATAAGAAAATTCTTAACTTCATCAGCGCGGATTATATCAGGATTGGCATTTCGTCCTCCCGAAAATCACCGGGACGGTGTGAGCAGAGGTTGAGACGATATTTGTCGAGACCGCAGACGAAGGACGGTTTGCAAAGAGCGCTTCGACTGCGCTTGGACAAAGAGCACGTCCTCGCTCCGCTCAGCGCGAATGGCTACTTCCCATATCTCTTTCTGATCTCTGGCAAAAAATAATCATCGAAGAATGCGCTGGCATCACAATCCGGTGCCCAGCCCCATTCGGCGCGAGCGAGCGTATCATCCACATCCTCGGGCCACGAATCGACGATTCCCTGCCGGCGCGGATTCGGCTCGAATGTAATTCGAGCCCCCGGAAATGCCTTTACGGCGCGGTCACGGAACTCGCCCGCCGTGAGCGCGAACGCGGCAATGTTATAGACATGGTGATTCAACTTTTCGCGCGGCACATCGGTCAGCATGAGCAGGGATTTGATGGCGTCGGGCATGGCCATGAATGAAATTTTCGTATCTTCACGCACAAAACACGCGTATGGCCTGCCTTGCGCAGCAGCATGCAGCATCTCGGGCCCGTAGTCGCTCGTTCCGCCGCTGGGAAGCGTAAAGGCTGAGATCAGACCCGGGAACCGGATGGCGCGAAAGTCCAGCATGTGAGGCGGGTTTTCATCCAGATGCTTTTGTCCGTAGTATTTACTATAGTAGAGGCCCAGTTTTTCGCAATACAGTTTATTGCATCCGTACATCGTATGAGGCGCATTACAGACATCTTCTTTTAGAGCCCCCTTGGTCCTTTTCTCTTCCAAACTTTCCAGCCCATAAACGGCAATCGAGCTTGGGAATAAAAACTTGACAGACTTTTGGTATTTCTCCGAACGATACGCCGCAAGCATCAGCAACTGCATCGTACCTTCCACATTGATGCGATGTGCCTCCTCGCTTGACACCTCGGCCTTCGATGAGAGCGAGGCCGCCAGGTGGAAGATCAGATCGAAATCATAATCATAAAACGTCTTGATCTTATAGACCAAATCCCCCTGTACGTGCTCGGCCGATATGGATGTAATGTTATCGGGCAGAGGCGCTAAATCCGCTGTGACAATTCGATAGCCTCCCTTCTGCGCCAAACCTTGAACAAGAGCCTGACCAATCTCACCACATGCGCCAGTCACAAGCACGAGCTTTTCGGTCATACAGTCTCCTAATATGCTACACGTGCCGCGCTAATCTGCGAGTGATCATTCCGATTTATATCCTTCATCAGGTACAATCAAGTCCCGAAATTAATGCTTGTAGCGGTAGAATGATATTCGACATTATTTTACAACACCTTGTGAAATTTCCTTCATGAAGTTTGTCAGTATTTCTTTATGAGACTCTTACACGTGCTGTCGCTGCTCACAGTGCCACTGATCTTAATGGCCTGCCTGCCGTTTTACTCGACCCTTCCAACCGCGACTCCTCTGCCAACCGCTACACAGACACCGCCTCCGACGCCGACCATCGTCTGGTTCCCTCCATCGGCGACACCTACGCAATTAGCTTTTCCTACCTACACCGCCATGCCCGAGATGAATCCTGGCATTGGCTCGGTGACCCTCAGCGACGATTTCTCGGATGATTCAGTATGGGATATCGGCGTTTCAAATCGGGGCAGTGCCGCTATCAGCCGCAACCGCCTGACCCTGGCCGCCGAACCGGGTGCGTATCTGGAAAGCCTGCGCCGCGACGTGAACCTGGGAAACTTTTATGCAGAGATCACGGCGCGCCCCAGCCTGTGCCGCGGAGACGATAGTTATGGCATCCTCGTACGCGGCATGGGGTTGAATTATTATCGCTTTATCCTGTCCTGTAACTCCCAGGTAAGTTCAGAACGGGTGAATGCGGGTGTAAAGTTATCCATCCACGAACCGGTCACCAGCGGAGACGCGCCGCCCGGCGCGCCCGGAGAGGTGCGGATTGGTGTGTGGGCAGTTGGAGGTGATATCAGACTTTTTCTGAACGAGCGTTATCAATTCGGTATCGACGATAAGAGTTTTCCGAGTGGGGCACTTGGCGTATTCGTGCGTTCCGCAGATAACCCGATGAGTGTTACGTTTTCAGATTTAACGGTGTATGATGTGGATTACGTGCCGCCGACCAGGACGCCTGTACCGTAAGGACCAGTCTTCACGATCAAGCAGGGGAATAAAATTGACAAAATTGTATGGCAATACCTGGCGGGTCACCCCTACGATATAATCTCAACTATGCCGTCCAATAAACTAAACGATCTCGATTCAAAAACCTGGCTGA
>DASWKT010000416.1:0-6004 GCA_036396515.1 Anaerolineales bacterium
AAAAAACACATATTACATTTTGAAAGAAAAGTAATAGCCATTGAGAATTGGAAGTTCATTTCCCCGCTTCGGGCAGTACCAGTGGAATATCCAAAAATGGATGCTTCACCACCCGTACAGGCAGGCAGTAGGCTTCTGCAATTAATTCTGCTTGCAGCACTTCCTTTGGTTTCCCCATTACTTTGATATTTCCCGCGACCATGAGGTCGATGCGGTCCGCGTAATGTGCGACGAGATTGAGATCATGGAGCGCGATCAGCACTGCGAGCGCGTTTGAGAGTACATTCGACTAATGTTCAACCCAAAATACACTATCACTCATGCCCTGCTTGAGAATATCAAGCGGATATACAGCTTTGTCCAAAACATTAATCAAAGGCAATTTCCTGATATTGTACTGGTTGAGTTGCAAAATGATGCTGAGGCCGTTTCAACTTACGCGTCTACCAGCATTGAAGGCAATCCGCTTCCCTTGACAGATGTTAAGGCAATCTTGAAAAACAAGCCTGAAAACATACGGGACAGCGAACGGGAAGTCCTGAACTACCACGAAATATTGAAAGAGATCAATCAAAAGCTGGTCAAAGGGCCAGTTCCCATTACGCTTAATCTTATATTACAGATTCAAAAGAAAGTGATCAATAAATTATTGCCGCCCTATCAATCAGGAAAACTGCGTGCAGATCCCGTCTTTGTCAACGACCCAAGAGCGAGAAAAACCATATACTGGCCGCCTGATGCAAAAGATGTGCATGATCTCGTACATGACCTTATCCGCTTTATTGAAACGAACAAAAGCAAGATTGACCCGTTAATCCTCGCTGGAATTTTTCACAAACAGATGGTCATCATTCATCCGTTTATGGATGGTAATGGGAGGACGACACGCCTGCTTACAAAAATCCTGCTCGCGGACATGGGATTGAACACATTCAATCTCTTCAGCTTTGAAAATTATTACAACAAAAACGTCACAAGATATTTTGAACTCGTTGGGGTAAGAGGAAATTATTATGATATCGCAAGCCAAATTGATTTCACGGCTTGGTTGGAATACTTTAGCGGAGGAATCATTGACGAATTGTTAAGAGTGGGGAAAATATTGCCTCAGGCAACCGTTAGTCCACAGAACGAATTAAAACCTTATCATCACAAAATGCTGGAATTTATTACACAGAAAGGTTTTATTACTGATCGCGACTATGCAAACCTTGTTAATCGTGCAAAACCAACCAGGCGTCTCGACTTCAATAAGATGATAGAGCTAGGTTTGATTGTTCGTCAGGGAAAAGGAAAAAATACATACTACATTTTGAAAGAAAAGTAATAGTTATCAAAAATTGGAAGATCATTTCCCTGTTTCCGGCAATACCAGCGGAATATCCAAAAACGGATGCTTGACCACCTGTACGGGCAGACAGTAGGCTTCGGCGATCAATTCGGGTTTCAAAACTTCTTTTGGTTTCCCCATCGCTTTGATATTCCCCGCGACCATGAGGGCGATGCGGTCGGCGTAATGCGCGGCGAGATTCAGATCGTGCAAAGCAATCAGCACAGCAAGATTATCTTTATGTGCGAGCTCGTGCACCAACTCCAATAGATTCACTTGATATTGCAAATCCAAATGCGCGGTGGGCTCATCGAGCAGCAGAATCGGCGTGGACTGACACAATGCCCGCGCTAGCAGCACACGTTGCTGTTCGCCGCCTGAAAGTTCGCCCACGCGCCGGTCCGTGAGGGGAAGCGCGCTCACCCGTCCCAAAGCCTGACGCGCCAAGTCTTCATCCTTACCGGAGGGCTGGCCGAGAAAATTCAGATAAGGCGTGCGTCCGAACAGAACTGTCTCCCAAACGGTGAACGCGGGAGGCAGAGATACGGCTTGGGGAACGGTGGCGACATATCGTGCGCGCTGAATCGGAGAGAGGGCCGCGAAGTCATCTCCATTTGTGCGGACACCACCGGTATAGGGAATTACTCCGCTCACCGCACGTACCAGCGTTGATTTGCCCGCGCCGTTCGGGCCGATCAGCGCAAGGACTTCGCCGCTTTGCACATCCAGCGAAACATCATGCAGGATGCGGCGCGGGCCATAGGCAACGGAGAGGTTTTGGATTTTGAGCATGTTTAAAAAATCAGATACCAATACAAGGCAATCTCAGAAGCGTTCGGAAGATTCCTGTAGGCGTATAAATCAAACCCGCCAAGGACAAAACCGCATTTTTCGTAAAACGTACAGGCAGGTACGTTGTTATCCTGCGTCTCCAATGTAATACCAGGGAAGTTCTGATGTTTTGCCCATTCGATTGCGCGGTTCATTAATGCGCGCCCAACTCCCATACCTCTAAATTCAGGAGAAACGGCAAATTCTTCTACATAGACGAATTTGTTCCACCAGGGAATGAGCTTGATTTGCCCGGCGGACTTCCCATCTACATCGGCGAAGAAGATGACCCTTTGCGGGTTGTCAATGAAGGTGGTGTAATCCTCCGCCTCAACGTCGAGGATTTTTTCATACGGCTCTACCGGAACGATCGAATAGGATATTTTGTTATCCTGAATATGTAGCATGAGGTGCGAGTTCACCATGGAGTTGAGGTTGAACCCGTCCACCTGGTGGATGGATTGGGAGTCCATTTGACGGATTTGAATTTCCATAACAACCTACTTGATGACAGCCGGAATGCCTGCCACCATAAAAATGACCTTATCAGCAGCGCGCGCCAATCGCTGGTTGGCCCAGCCCAGCATATCGCGATAGATGCGCCCCATCTGGTACGGTGGGACGAGGCCCAGGCCTACTTCGTTCGAAACGATGATCCAATCCTGTTTGCCTGTGCGGATGTTCGTGATTAATTCGTCCACTTCCTTTTGAAGGGCCCTTGTGAATGGCGCTTCCTCTACAATATCATTAATATCATTTTTCACAAATTGCATCAATACGTTTGTGACCAACAACGTTATACAGTCCAGAACCACCACATCCGTTTTGATCTGCCCTACATGCGAAGAAATACCAAACGGGATCTCAAGCGTTTCCCAATTCGGAGGGCGTTCCGCGCGGTGTTTTTGGATGCGAGCAGACATTTCATCGTCCAGTGCTTGCGCGGTGGCAAGATAGGTCACAGACCTGCCGGTCTCTTCTGCAAGACTTTGCGCGTAGGACGATTTTCCGCTGCGCGCGCCGCCAAGGATGAGAGTGATCTTGGATTGGGAGTTTGCCATCATTACGATATTTTCTCAATGACTTCCATCGAGGATAAAAAATCTTCTTCTGAAAAAATTTCAAGTGTCAACACACCTTCATACTTCGCATGAATGAGCTCATCCCACACTGCACGGACTTGCTCCAACGGCATACAAGCCAGCGAACAATGGTCACGCTCGGCAATGCCATGAATATGAATAACTCGTGTACGCGGTAACGCAGCGCGCAGATACGGAATGGGATCGTGACCATCCAGCCATAAGTGGCCGATGTCCACGCAACGGCTGACGGGAATCCGATCCATTACAGGTTGAATAAAATTTAACGGATATGTTTCCAAATTCTCGACAGCCAGTTTACCCGCGCCGCCTGCCCACTCCGCCACAATATTTAGCGCGCGGACCGATTGGTCCTGCCAGCGCGCAATCGGCTCAGTATCGGTGGATGTTCGCACAGACTTACCGTCCAAATGCAGGACATACGCCCACGGGTCGAGCGCTCGCGTGCAATCGATGACGCGTTTGGCTTTGACCAAAGATTGGTCGCGTTCAGAGCCGTCTTCGCCCAACTTGAGATCTAGAGGCAAGTGGACGGTGTATGTCATATCGTGTTGTCGCGCGATCTGCGTTAATTCTTCAATCACTTCGGGTGAGGGCAGGTTGTTTGGACCATCGTCTACCTCGAACAGGATCAACTCAATATCCCTGACCTTGCCCGCTAGATAAAGCGCGTTGGGCAGGATGTCATCTGGGATGATGTAAGAGGTTGTGCCGAGCCGAAAAGGATAGGTCATTGTGCTCTAGATATCTCGCTGGTCGGGTAGCCACGAGCGAAAGTGAGGGGCATACCGGGACCACCACGTTTTCAAGTTATCTCTTGTTCTCATTTAACTGTTGGTCTTGATACGCTTTGCTACTCGACCAACGGTGTAACTACAAATACTAACAACACAGCCGTTTCAACAACTTCGACTACCATGCCAAACACGTCGCCCGTCACACCGCTGATGCGGGATTTTGCCAGCCATAAAACCAAAGCAGCCGCGGCCAACCCTGCCAGCAGGGAGATTATTCCGCGCATCCCCAGTACCAGTGCCAAACCCATCGGCAACACAGCGCCCACATAAATGAATGAACGTTGCAGACCGGCTGAAAAGTCCGCGCCCATGCCACTAAGACGCGCGAGGGGAAGCAAACCCGCTGGCAGGATGCACCAGCGCGCCAGGCTTGCCGCGAGCAGGATTCCAAAACTCGTTGCTGGAGTAAGCACAGCCAGAGTCGTACCCTTCAGCAGTAACACCAAGATCAAACTGATTCCGCCGAACGCGCCGAGACGCGAGTCTTTCATGATTTCTAACCTGCGTTCCACGGAGGTGCTTGCTAATAAACCATCGCAACAATCTGCGAGACCGTCAAGGTGCAGACCTCCTGTCAATGCGACCCAGGCAAGGAGTGAGATGATGCCCGCTACCAAAGAGGGGAATAATAGCATCGCGCCTTTCCAGACCAGCCACGTCAACGCGCCGATGACCAGCCCAACGAGCGGATACCAGACAGACGCGCGTCCACTGTCGCCTACCGACCAATCGTCGGGTAACCTGAACGGGAGCGTAGTCATCAAACCGAACGCATTGCGTAAACTTCGCATGTTATTCGTCTTGGATTATCCTTAGTGCACTCACCTGCCCTGGGGGCCGGCGCCAGGGGGTGTGCGCCAGGCGATTTGCTTAGCAAATCGAGTGTTGTGTCCTTTGTGGTTAAGAATAGTTATTCCTTATCACTTACACCGGCTTCATCGAACGTTGCCATCTCGCGCAAGATGCGCGTCGAAGCCTCGATCAAATGAAATGCGAGTGCCGCACCCGTGCCTTCGCCAAGGCGCAGGTTCATGTCGAGCAATGGATTCAGGCCAAGCCATTCGAGCAATAACTTGTGGCCGCGTTCCTGCGAAACGTGCGCGGCGAGCATATAATCACGCGCCGCAGGCACAAGCGACGCCGCGATCATTGCCGCTGCGGTGGAGATAAATCCGTCGACCACCACCGGCTTGCGGTTCGCCGCGGCCGCGAGAATTACACCTGCCAGCCCGCCGATCTCAAAACCACCCACCTTCGCCAGCACATCGAGTCCATCACCTGCATTGGGCTGAGTCACATCCAACGCACGCACAATCACGGCGATCTTTCTTCTCAATCCTTCATCGTCCACGCCCGTGCCGCGGCCCGTGATTTTATCGGGAGGCTGATCCATCAATGCGCACGCAATCGCGGCCGACGGAGTCGTATTGCCGATGCCCATATCGCCTATCCCAAAGATGTCTACCCCGCGGGCAATTTCCGCTTCCACGATTTCGATTCCACTCTGAATGGCTTCTATTGCCTGGACGCGCGTCATCGCGGGACCTTTGGCCATGTTCGCGGTTCCCAAGCCGATCTTGTATCTGACGAGTTGTCCGCTCGGGTCATCGATCTCAGACGCGACACCCATATCCACAACAACCACTCGCGCGTTGGCCTGACGTGCAAGCGTATTGATCGCCGCGCCACCCTGTAAAAAATTCAATACCATCTGAGCCGTCACCTCAGCCGGGTACGCGCTCACGCCCTCGAGCGCAACGCCATGATCTGCTGCCATTACAATGACAGCCTTGCGCTCCACTGACGGAAGCGGATTCGCTGTCATCCCAGCCAGTTGGATCGATAATTCTTCCAAGCGTCCCAAGCTGCCCTGAGGTTTGGTGAGTGTTTCCTGACGCGCCTGCGCAGATTGCATGGCGGCGTTATCCAGCGGTTGAATTCGA
>DASWKT010000417.1:0-6998 GCA_036396515.1 Anaerolineales bacterium
TTTCCAAAACCTAAGGAGCTTTTATGCAACTTACAGGTTATCTCCAGCAACTTTACGATTACAACTACTGGGCAAACAGACGTTATCTCGCAGTTGCCGAAACACTCCCTGAAGAGCAACTCTTTCGCCAGCAGGGGCATAGCTGGGACAGTGTTCATGCAGTGTTGGTGCACATGATGAGCTCTGAACGTATGTGGCCAATGCGCTGGCGCGGTGAGAAGGGAAGTTTTCTCGACCCGAATGATTTTCCTACAATTGGATCTGTTCGCGAATATTGGGTGGATGTTGAGAAAAACATGCGCAACTTTATTGCTGAACAAACGGAAGCATCCCTTTTGCGTCAGGTCACCTATACTAACCCAAAAGGCGAAACGTTCACATTGCCGCTTTGGCAGATGGTTGTCCAGCCGCCAAATCACAACACCCACCATCGCGGCGAACTGGCGGCAATGTTCGCGTTGATGAACGTGCCACATCCTGAAGAGGAAGTAGTACAATACTTTTTGATAAAAAGTGGACAGAGAAAAGAGTAATTATGCTAGGCGTTGCCGTAAACGTCGCTGTAATTATTTATGAGGGAAATCCTGGCGAGACGATCGAACTTGCCTTTTTCTCTTTGGATGAATTGCCACAGGAAATCGCATTTGGGCATAAAAAACCAATCACAGACGCGTTCAAAGTATTAGTGGCATCAGTATGCGACAGAAAATAAAAGGACCAGATAGAAAGCGGCTCACTCGCAGAGAACCTTATGAATTAAGAGACCAATCTGGGTTGTCAAGACAGCAATTCTATTTGCAACAACTAAAATGGGCAGAAATCAAAGAAGTAGTCGAAGTTGGAACAGGTAATTCATGAATTATCAAACTCCCAAATGGCTGGGCTGGGCGCAGGAAATTTTTTCACTCAGCCAATCAGGTCTAACTTATAGCGGAAACCAGTACGATATCGAACGCTATAAACGTTTGCAGGAGATCACAGCCGAAATTATTGCAAACCAGTCAGAGATATCCAGTGAGACTGTCCTTGAAGGTTTTTCCATGCAGGCGGGGTATATCACCCCAAAAATTGATGTGCGCGGCGCGGTGATCCGCGATAGCAAGATTTTATTGATACAGGAAAGAGCGGACGGAAAGTGGGCAATGCCGGGCGGCTGGGCAGATCTGGGTAACGCACCGGCCTCCGTTGCAGAACGTGAAGTATGGGAGGAAAGTGGCTTTCGTGTAAAAGCGGAAAAAGTGCTGGCCGTTATTGATGCAAACCGTATCCAGCCGATGGAGTTTTACCACGCTTACAAGATCATCTTTCTTTGCGAACTTTTGGATGGTGGGCCGCGCACCAGCTACGAAACATTGGCAGTTGATTTCTTTGACCCGAATGATCTGCCTCCACTGTCCAGTTATCGAACCAATGAAGAGATGATCCGGGAAGTTTTCGCTCATATAAAGGATCCAAATCGCCCAACAGCGTTTGATTGATGTATCCGTTCTTTCGTTCCCTTCTCTTTCGTCTAGATCCCGAAACTGCACATCAGTTAACTTTGCAACTCATGCGCATTGGCGGCATTGAGCCAATCTATTCTATCTTGCGAGCAATGTATTCCGCACCGTCAAAACCAGTAAATGCATTTGGATTAACATTCAAGAATCCAGTTGGACTTGCCGCGGGCTACGACAAGGACGCGGTGGCAGTAAAAGGACTCAGCGCGTTAGGCTTCGGTCACCTGGAAGTCGGGACGGTCACGCTTAAGCCTCAACCTGGGAACCCGCGCCCAAGAGTTTTTCGCCTTTTGGAGGACCAGGCTATCATTAACCGCATGGGGTTCCCGGGCAAGGGCGCAGACTTTGTAGCCAGGTCATTGCGAAGAGTGGCGCATTTGGCGCCACAACGTGGCAATCTCTCCACTCGCGAGGGGATTGCTTCGCCTGGTCTCGATACGGCGAAGACCGCGCCTACTCGACCAGCGGCTCGCAATGACATAATTATTGGTATCAATCTCGGTAAAAATCAAGATACTCCGCTTGAAGAAGCCGCGAATGATTATCTGGCACTGATGCGTCAATTCGTGTTCCTGGCGGATTATCTAACGATCAATATTAGTTCACCAAATACAATTGGTCTGCGCCGGCTTCAAGGTCGCGAGATGTTGGAAAATCTTCTCGGACAAATTAACGCAGATCGGGCAGCATGGAACTTGAAATGTCCTATACTTGTAAAGCTTGCCCCTGATTTATCGAATGAGGAATTGGACGATGCAATTGGAGTCATTCTGGATAAGGACATGGATGGAATCCTCGCGACAAATACCACTCTGAGGCGCGAGCGCCTGCGGTCAAAATATCAGGGAGAATTGGGTGGGTTAAGTGGAAGGCCGCTTCGGTCGCGGAGTGAGGCGATATTAGGTCAAGTGGTGAAACGCGTAAATGGAAAAGTCCCGATTGTAAGCGTGGGTGGGATCATGAATCCTGATGATGCAAAACGCAGGCTGGATCTGGGCGCGACGTTGATCCAGATCTATACAGGGTTGATCTATCACGGGCCGGGACTGGTTAAAAAAACCCTGGTGGAGCAGTAACGCTCCACCAGGGTTACGATTATTGAGCGGGGTGCAAAGCTGGCTGAGGCGCTTCCTTGGGATTTTTGAAGAAGCCTTCAGGTAATGGAATAGGAATAATAGTAGCCCCTGTTCCAATTTCACCGTACGGAACATAATACAAAAGGATAGGAGCCGCCGAGGCGAGTCCTTCATCCTGGAATGCGAAGATCAGGTAGGTGCCATCCGGACTCCAGCGCACGTCGCGATAACAACACTTCTCGGAAATCGGCCTGACATGCGTGGGTTTATGACTTTCCCAGTTATAAATGTAAACCTCGCCCCAGCCATTATTTCGCTTGGATGTGTTGAAAACGAACAGGTTGAAGCCATCCCAATCGAAGTCTGGCATGAGATGGTTTTGGAATTCTACGGGGATGAAACGATTGCCGGGGAAATTATCGAGCAGGTCTATCGTATCCGGGTTGCAGTCTTGAATGTTGAATATACCGACTTGATCAGATTGGAGTGAGGGGTTTCCGGCATCCGGTCCTTTAAAGAGCCATGCCACGAGTTTATCATCTGCCGACCAACGGGCTCCCTTCACGATCAGCGCAGATCTCGTCTTTCCTTTCGGCTCAATACAGGGTTCAAGTGCAAGTAAATCGCTTTTTTTGCTGACATCCTTCATCTTGTCGAAATCAAAAGGCAGGACAAAAATCTCGTTGTTCATGGAGATCATGGCTTGTTTACCGTCGTTTGAAACACGAAAAACATCCAGCGAAACTGCTGAAGGAAAACTGGCAAGTGTGTCCACGATGCCTGTTTGGATATCATAAAATTTGACAGTCTTCCCACTGATGAAAATAAAGGTCTTGCCATCGGGCAGCCATTGCAGATCACTCTTGAGGCCGCCGTCCGTTGTCAATTGGGCAAGCTCCGAGCCATCGACATTCATCAGCCAGATCTCGCTGTTGGCAACGAAGGCGATCTTGTCCGCGGCGCCGAAAATAGGTAACAATGGAGCTGCAGGAGTTTCGGTAGGAGTCGGAGGAGCCTCGGTCGCTGTTGCTTCTACGATGGCTATTGGGACTTCTGTTGAAGTATTGACAGGTTGGGATGTCTCCGTGATCGCAGGAGCGGAGGTTGGTGTACTGGATGGTGCTTCAGTTAGTGCGGGACTAGCGATACCGCGAAAGAAGAAAATCCCTGCACCAGCAGCAATGACGATAACAACAGGTATGATCGCGATGAATGGATTGAAACTTTTTCTCCGGGCAAGTACAGGGGGCTGAGAGATTTGGGCTTTAACAGTCGCTGGAGATTTGCTTTTTCGTCCAGAGGCATCAACGTGCAAGAGCGCTTTGAGCGCACTGGTCATTTCCATGGCCGTGGCAAAGCGCTCATTTCTGTCTTTTGCCATTGCGTTCTGGACGATTTCATCAATTTCAGGAGGCAGGTCGGGGTTTATGTCCAGGATGTGAGGGACCGGGTCCATGATGTGTTTGATCGCAACACCCATAGGCGTATCGGCCTCATAGGGCTGTTTGCCTGTGAGCATTTCGAACAGGATGATACCCAGCGCGTAAATATCAGCGCGGCCATCAATCGCCTCACCCGAGGCTTGTTCGGGCGCCATGTAGGCAGGGGTACCGATAATGGCGCTCCCCGTGACACTACCGGCCTGGTCTTGTATCAGTTTGGCAATGCCAAAGTCGGAAATATAGGGATTACCTTTTCTATCGAACAAAATGTTGCTCGGTTTGATATCGCGATGGACAATACCTTTGGAGTGAGCTTCGTCGAGGCCGGGCGCGATCGCTCCAAGAATGCGAGCCGCTTCCTCAATGCTCGACACGCCAGCTTTTATCCTTTCCGAGAGGGAACCCCCATTCATGTAGCGCATGACGAAATAAGGCTGGCCATCCGCCTCGCCAACATCATAAACCGGGACGATGGTGGAGTGCTCGAGTTGGGCAATGATCTTTGCCTCACGCGCAAACCGTAATCGGAATTGAGGGTCCGCATGCAGGAGCTCACGCGGCAGGACCTTAACAGCGACTTCGCGCTCGAAACGCGGATCATATCCCTGGTAGACAGTCGCCATTCCACCGCGACCCAGTTCGCCTCTTATTTCATACAGGCCAATCTTTTCAGGTTGCATCCTTCCAAGTATACCTACCCCAAACATCAGGCGCAAGCACTAATACCTGACAACTTAATAATGAAATTGTATGGTGCAAAGGAAACTGGTTAACGTAATCGCAAGGTATCTTCGTTGTCTTTTGTGGTATATTGGCGGCATTATGGAAGAGAAAATTACTATCATCGAAGGTCCGCCGCCTGTTTTCGAAGCAGTCAATGATGGCTGGGCGTTGGGATTGAATGAAAGCCCCCGCTTATCCGTATCTGCGTTGACCCGTTTGCGGACGTTCAATGGGCATGAGCTCGTGGAACGTTGCTATCGGGCTTGGAGCGCCAAGTCGCCTATACACTTACATTACCGCAATGACATGGGCATGGAGCAGTCCGCTCCCATTCTGGCGGCTCGCAATGTGGAAACGCCTGATGGGCAGGTTCTCCTATTGTGGGTATATCTCGATCACGATAAGGTGGAATATGAAGTAGATAAAGGGGATGATGAATCGGATGAAGACAATCTAGAATAATCCACATGACCGGGCGCAAGTCCGGTCTTTAGTTCAGAAATTAGCTGATTTTTATCATATTGACGGGTATTTGACTCTTGTGATAATGTTAACAAGTAATACTGCTTTATTGGGTAATCCAACGATGATTGTGAGCTTGACATAAACCAAATTGAAGGCGGGCTCCCTGTCCGGGATGCCCGCTTATTTTTTCGCAAAAAACCAAATATTCTTTCAGGAGATGTACAAAATGCCCAACGAAATCAATGCCTTTGACATGGCACAAGAGCAATTCGATTCAGTCGCCAAGATGCTTAGTCTTGACCCTGGTGTGATTGGTGCGTTGCGCTGGCCAATGCGTGAATTCACCTTCCGAATTCCTGTGCGCATGGACAATGGCTCACTGCAGTTCTTCCAAGGGTTCCGCGTTCAGCACAATGACGCGCGTGGCCCAAATAAAGGCGGCATTCGTTTTCACCCCCGTGAGACGCTGGATACCGTTAGAGCGCTCGCGATGTGGATGACCTGGAAATGCGCGGTGGCAGATATCCCGCTGGGCGGCGGCAAAGGCGGCATCATTGTAGACCCGTCCACACTTTCAGAGGGCGAAAAAGAGGCATTGTGCCGCGGCTGGGTCCTGCAGATGTGGCACAACCTTGGCCCACGGCAGGACGTTCCCGCGCCTGACGTTGGCACAACTCCCCAGATGATGGGCTGGATGATGGATCAGTATTCCCGCATCGTTGGTCACTATTCGCCCGGGGTATTTACCGGCAAGCCTATTGGCGGCGGAGGTTCGGAGGGACGAACGGAAGCGACCGGCTTCGGAGTTATTTACACGGTGCGCGAAGCAATGAAGCACCTCAAGATGGACTCAACGAAAGCCGTTGCAGCGATTGAAGGCTTCGGCAATGTGGCACAGTATGCGGCAATCGGCTTTATTGAATTGCTTGGTGGCAAGGTAGCCTGTGTCTCGTGCTGGGATCGCAACGACAAAAGGTCTTACACGTACAGCCGCCCGGATGGCATTGATCCTCGTTTCCTGCTGACGATCGTGGATGAGTACGGAACGATCAACAAGGATGCGGCGACCAAAGCCGGTTACACCATCGAAGATGGCGATGCCTGGATCACCAAGGAAGCGGATGTTCTCATCCCGGCGGCGATCGAGGGACATGTCAACGCCGATACAATCAAGCAGATGTCCAGCCGCGTAAAGATCGTCGCTGAGGGAGCTAACGGTCCGGTCACCCCTGAGGCGGATGAATTCTTCAAGGCCAATAAGATCTTCAACATCCCGGATTTCCTGTGCAATGCGGGCGGCGTAACAACATCCTACTTCGAACAGGTCCAGAATGATATGAACTACTACTGGACCAAGGAAACAGTGCTCGAGCGCCTGGATACGAAGATGACCCTGGCCTTTAATGCGGTGCTCGAGATGAGTGAAAAGCAATGTGTGTACATGCGTGACGCGGCTTATATGGTGGCAATTGACCGTGTGGTCAAAGCGATGGAATTGCGCGGCTGGCTCAACGCCGGTTGGTAGCCACAGAATAGTGTATTGCGCCCTCGTCTTTTGACGAGGGCGTTTCACTTTTGATTCCCCTCTCCCACTGGTAGAGGGAGTAGGGATGAGAGATACGCAAGGTCACACAACGCCATAGGCAAGCATCGCATTTGCAACTTTGAGAAAGCCTGCTATGTTGGCGCCGTTTACATAATCGCCCGGACTTCCATACGCACTCGCGGCCTCGAGGCAATTCCTGTGGATGCTCTTCATGATCCCGTGCAGACGCTGTTCCACTTCATCCCGC
>DASWKT010000418.1:0-7113 GCA_036396515.1 Anaerolineales bacterium
GGCGTCGCGCCGGTGGGATGCTCCGTATTTGCCTATAATTACTTTGATACTGATTTTGTGGAAGCCCCGCACGGACGTGCACCTGCCATGGCAACAGGCATCAAACGTGTATTACCTGACCGGATTGTCTTCACCTATCAAGGTGATGGCGATCTGGCTTCGATTGGCATGGGCGAGATCGTGCATGCTGCCGCGCGCGGAGAGAACTTAACTGTGATCTTCATCAACAACGCCAACTTCGGCATGACAGGCGGGCAAATGGCTCCGACTACCTTGCCCGGCATGAAGACAACATCCTCTCCAAACGGACGAGATGTGGAAACACAGGGCTTCCCCATCCGCATGGCCGAGATGCTTTCAACCCTCGACGGCACGGGATATGTTGTGCGCCGGTCCCTGCATGACCCGAAGAATATCCGGCTCGCAAAGAAAGCAATTCGACTTGCCTTCGAAACCCAGGCGCGCGGACTTGGCTTCTCGATGGTCGAACTGCTCTCGACCTGCCCCACCAACTGGGGCTTGACGCCGGTCGAATCGTTGAAGTTTGTGGAAGAACATATGGTGCCTGCCTATCCGCTCGGCGATTACAAGGTCGCGGCAGGTGTGGCGCAGATAAAGGTTTGATGTCATTGCGAGGAGCGCAGCGTCGAAGCAATCCCCAACATGACGAGGAGATTGCTTCGACGGAACTGCAGCGTCTCGCAACACTTGCACCTGCACGATTTGCCAAGCAGATCGTGCAGGTGTGACATGGAGATACAATGCAAAAGGAAATCATCATCGCTGGTTTTGGCGGGCAAGGCGTACTCTTTGCCGGGCAGGTCATCGCCTATGCCGCCATGGATGCTGGCAAGGAAGTGACCTGGATCCCATCCTACGGCCCCGAGATGCGCGGCGGGACAGCCAACTGTACAGTCGTTATTGCAGATGACGAGATCGGTTCACCCTTGGTCAAGAATCCGCCGTTGGCAATTGCTTTGAACCTGCCCTCCTTTGACAAATACGAAGAGACACTTGCATCAGACGGGACTTTGATCGTAAACCAATCCATGGTAGATCGCGATGCCAAGCGCCACGATATCCACGTTATCTTTGTGCCGTGTAACGAAATTGCTGAAGAGCTCGGCAATAAAAGGCTATTGAATATGGTCGCGGTCGGCGCGTTGCTGACAGTATTGCCCGAAGTTACCTTGAAAGATATCGAGAAGGCACTGGAAGATCATTTGCCGGCGCGGCACAAACATCTCCTGCCGAAGAACTCCGAGGCGTTGAGGCGAGGGTTTGAGGCAGGGCAGAAAGTGCCTGCGTAAGTCAGTTATCAGTCGGTGATTGACTGGCGAAGGTATGTCGAAACCAAGCCCGTTTCCGAGAGGAGACGGGTTTTATGTTGATTCAAGCCCTAAATTAGTGTATAGTATCAACAATACAGCACTTCTTCTTCGCAATCGATATCCATGTTTTAGTGATACAGAGGAGTATAAAAAATGGCGAATAAGAAAATCAAGATCAATCGGGCGCCAGTTATAACTCTGTGGGCAACGATTGTCGCAGAGCGACTGGGTTATAACAAAAAGGAAGCCCTCACGCTCGGCAAGGCAGTGGCTGGACTGAATGCACAGTCCAAAGGGCGGCGATTAGGGATCTACGAAGAAAAAACAGAAGAAGAGAAAGAAGCAAAGAAAGAAAAACCTGCTAAGGTGGAGTTCATCGAGATACTAGGACGCGGCGTGCCCGCGGTCAAAACACCGCAGGGTTTACGCGCCGCGATCAAAGGCGAGGAGATTGATCCGCAGAGTGTTGAAAAATACCTAAGGCAGAAATTCGGGGAAGAACTGGATGAGGCACGCGAGGCGATGGAGACCTTGGCAAAAGCCTATACACCCAAGCAATTGGCAAGCAAAGCGTACGACTTATATGAAAAGTTCCGACCAGAGATCCCGGAAGGGAAGAAAGGCTGGGGCGCGAAAGGTGAACTGGATCTGAACTATATCCGCTCCTTGGCAGAGTGAGGCGTCTTTAGCCCAGGTTGCCACACCGCCTCGGTCTCGATATGCCACTTCGTTGCACTCGATCAGTGGCGGCTCGCAATGACATATCGTTTTTATAGGAGAATGCTATGGCGGAATATGATTATGACCTGCTCGTGATCGGTTCGGGGCCGGCAGGTCAGCGCGCCGCGATCCAGGCCGCAAAACTCAATAAGCGCGTGGCGGTCGTCGAACGCAAAATGATCATCGGCGGCGTGTGCATCAATACAGGTACCATTCCCAGCAAAACCCTGCGTGAGGCCGTTCTGCATCTTTCTGGTTATCGTGAACATAGCCTTTATGGCGCATCGTACGTGGTCAAGCAAAACATCACGATGGCGGATTTGCTATATCGCACCGACCACGTCATCCAGCATGAGCTCGACATCGTCCGCCATCAACTCCAGCGCAACCGCGTCGAACTGGTCTCCGCTGAGGCCTCGTTCGTGGACGCTCACACAGTGCGTTTGAAATATGTGGATGGACGCGGCTGGCGCGACGTCACATCTGCGAACATTGTAATTGCTACGGGCACCCGGGCGACGAAAAGCGACCGCATTCCTTTCGATGGCAAGCGCATCTTCATCAGCGACGATCTGCTAGAGCTTGATCATCTGCCGCGCACCCTGACAGTTGTGGGCGCAGGTGTTATCGGTCTTGAATATGCCAGTATCTTTGCTGCTCTTGGTGTGCGCGTCACGGTCATTGACAAACGCCGCCGCCTGCTCCCGTTCGTGGACGCAGAAATCATAGACTCTTTCACGTACCATCTCAACCAGCAGCGCTCCATAATGCGCCTCGGTGAAGAAGTGAATATGATCGAACCGGTCACGGATGAACATGGCGACCGCGTGAGAATACACCTCGTGAGCGGCAAACAGATCATCACCGAGATGGCTCTCTACAGCATCGGGCGCACAGGTGCGACGCGTTCGCTCAATATCGATGCCGCGGGACTGGCATCAGATGAGCGCGGCCTCCTGAAGGTCAACGAACATTTCCAGACGAACGTGCCGCATATCTACGCGGTTGGAGATGTAATCGGTTTTCCGTCACTGGCATCCACATCCATGGAGCAGGGACGTCTCGCCGCATGCCACGCCTTTGGCATCCCTAGTCAACACACGCCCGAACTTTTCCCGTACGGGATTTATACGATCCCTGAAATTTCAACTGTTGGACGCAACGAAGAAGAATTGACCGAGCAAGGCATTCCTTACGAAGTTGGCAAGGCACAATATCGCGAAATTGCCCGGGGACAAATTATCGGTGATCAAACGGGTCTTTTGAAATTGATCTTTCATCTCGACACGCACGAGTTATTAGGCGTTCACATCATCGGTGAAGGCGCGAGCGAACTCGTCCACATCGGGCAGGCGGTCATGGCGTTCAAAGGCCGGGTGGAATACTTTATCAACAACGTGTTCAACTATCCCACCCTGGCTGAATGTTATAAGACCGCCGCGTTTGACGGTATCAACCGTCTCGGCGCCTGATACCAGTGGCAATATCCAGATGAGAAATATAATGGCAGACCCGTTATGCCCCGAAGGACAGATATTCGTTTGATTACTCACTTCAGCTAGGCTCATGCTGTTTCAACGCCTGCTCCGTTCAGTCCAGCAATCTCTAGGTTTCTGCTGGTCTTTTCTCATCTATTATGGATTGCCCTTCCACCACCGGGCTTTGACCCGGATCTATGCTCCTTTCATCCGCCCGGGCGACCTGTGCTTCGATATCGGCGCACATCTTGGCGACCGCATCCGTGCCTGGTCCAAACTAGGGGCTCGGACCATTGCTCTTGAGCCTCACCCCGGAATGATGAGTTGGTTGCGACGCTGGTACGGTCATCAGACGAATGTTGTACTTATCGAGCAAGCAGTTGGTGCTCAACTCGGGGCAGGGACTTTATGGATCAGCCGTCTCACTCCAAGCGTGTCGACGCTTTCACAGACGTGGTTAACCACAGTCCAAAACAATCGAAGATTCGCCGGTGTGCGCTGGGAGGAGCAAGTACCTGTTAACGTCACAACCTTGGACGCTCTGATTGCACAATTTGGGAGACCGTCTTTCTGTAAGATTGATGTAGAAGGGACAGAACTGGATGTGCTCAAGGGACTATCACAGGCGCTTCCGGCGCTCTCATTTGAATACATCCCGGTGATGATCGAGATGGCACTGGGCTGTATCCACAGGTTAAGTCAATTAGGTCAATACGAATACAATTGGAGGGTCAGCGAATTCCCCCGGTTGCGTTCACCCGTTTGGCTAAACCAACGGGACATGGCCGCAAATCTCACTCGTATGTCGCCTGAGAGTAACTCAGGAGATGTGTATGCCCGGTTAAAATCCTAGGTGGTACATGAGTAAAGCTCTATGATATAAACTCCCGAAGAGCTCGCTGAGATTCAGGCTGTGTATGGCGATTTTCTCAAAAACAAATCGAGTGATAATAGTTCTGAAATGATCTGGGTAGCGCGCAAACCATGAAAATCTCGACTGGTGAATTCAACCAACTGATGCAAACCATTGCCGATGGCTGGAACGAAGGGGACGCGTACAAAGCCGCGAATTGTTTCAGCGAAGACGCGGTCTACATCGAACCGCCAGACAAGCAGCTTTATCGCGGCCGTGCCGAACTCTATGAATTCTTCGGCGGCGATAGCGGCACGGATCTTCCCATGAAAATGACGTGGCATCACCTCGCCTTTAGCGAAGAAGACCAAATTGGATTTGGCGAATACACATTTGAAATGCATGGGCGCTATCACAGCATCGTGGTCGCAAAAATCGAAGCAGGCTTGATCAAACACTGGCGGGAATACCAATATCAAACGAAGTTGAATTGGGAAGAGTTCACAAGCCAGAATCCTTTTTAGGTGAAATCTTCTCCTCTTCAGGTAATGATTTCATGGTGCATCATGTCAATTATGATATGAGGCATAAGAGTCAGGATGTTCTGTGTGAGAATATGATGATGACTTATTGCTGGTTCTGCATATAATTGGCGCAAGTGTGTGATGAACACGACATACGAAACCATTTTTAACGGGGAACAATTCCCAAAAATTGGCTTTGGAACGTGGAAGCTTGGTGGCGGTTCACGTGCCGACCCCAAACTGGATTCCGTTTCGCTGGCCGCCCTGCGTTCCGCGCTGGAGGTTGGTTACACCCATTTTGATACAGCCGAAATCTACGCCGACGGACACTCCGAAGAATTGATCGGTCAGGCGATTCGTGGAACGGATGTGAAACGCGATTCATTGTTCATCACCACTAAGGTCGATCCCGCACATTTGAAATATGAACAGGTCCTCAAAGCCTGTCAAGGCTCGCTTCAGCGCCTTAACATGGACTATATTAACCTGTATCTCATTCATTGGCCGCGTGCTGGTATGGAATTTGAGGAGACCTTCCGCGCCCTTAACAAACTCGTGCGTGATGGCCAGGTGAGATATTTAGGTGTCAGCAATTTCAGCGTCAAACTTCTCAAACAATCACAGGAACATTCCGAGACGCCGATTATCACGAATCAAGTTCCGTATAGTATTTTTGATCGTTCCTATGTGAAAAACGGGGCATTGGAATATTGTCAGCAAAATGGTATCCTGCTCACGGCTTACTCTCCTGTGGAGCAAGGCCGATTGAAACCGAACCAGACCCTTCGGTCCATTGCTGAGGCGCACAGAGCGACACCCTACCAGATCGCGCTGGCATGGTTGGTCTCCCAGCCGCGCGTCATCACAATCCCGATGTCGCTGAATCCAAAGCACATAAAAGAGAATTTCGAATCCGTGAACATTGTGCTCACAGAAAAAGAAATCAAATTACTCAATGAGCTGGCATGACCCTACCTACTCGAACAATTCCTAAAATTGAAATCATTGAAGAGCAGGAAGAGGAGACTGAACTTGAACCGCTCTATCGAGTGATTATCCATAACGATAATGTCACGCCGATGGACTTCGTTGTCCGTGTATTAACAACCTTCTTTTATCTTTCAAACCCCAAAGCCGCTGAGATCATGATGACGGCGCATTTCTCCGGTATGGCTTACGTCCAGACCCTGCCAAAATCCGAAGCCGAGAAGCGTATCAACAAAGCTCACTTCGCCGCCGGGCTGGAAGGTTATCCACTGCACTTCTCCATGGAATCGGAATAATCGATGTCTGGCAGCCTAGAGATCCTCACCCAGATCAACCTGGACGACCTCGTCACATCCTTCGGGTGGCAGAACCAACCCCTTCTCGCGCGCCTTTTAAGGCGAACCTTTCTTAAACCCGCACGGACGTTCGCCAACCAAATGGCAGATTTTGACGTACCCGTCGCCACGCACGGGCTCGCCGAAGCCTCGCGCCTGACCCTGCGGCATTATGTTCGTGACATTCGTATCTTCGGCGCGGACCATATACCTGTCGCCTCTTTTCTGGCTTTATCCAATCATCCAGGCATGAGCGATACACTCTCACTCTTTGTCGCATTAAAGCGCCAGGATTTGAAGATCATCGCATTTAACAGGCCCTTCCTGAATGCCCTGCCCAACGTCAGCAAGCAACTTTTGTATCTGACCGATGATCCTGCATCACGCATTATTCTCATCCGCCAGATGAGTACTCACTTGAGAAACGGCGGCGCGGCCCTCACCTTCCCCGCCGCCCATATTGAGCCTGATCCCGATGTGCACAATGGCGCACTAGACTCTTTAGGATCATGGACAAGCAGCGCAGGCCTTTTTATTCGCATGGCTCCTGAAACAGCTGTCCTCCCTATCCTCGTACGTGGTGTCGTCTGGAAGAAAGCAGCGTATCATCCACTTACCTACCTTAAGCGGACGCGCGCGGAGCGTGAGAAACTCGCGGGCGCGTTACAGTTGCTGGCGTACGCCATTTTGAAGGTCAAACCCGTTACAGTCCGTGTTCAAATTGGGAAACCGATTTATGCCAAGGATTTGGGCACGACCGAAATACAAGTCATTCACCAGGCTGTGTTGGCAGAGATGAAACAAATGATCACGAATCCTCCCGAGGGACAAGGTGAATCTGCAATCTAATCCGCCCATTCCAGAAACCCAACCTCCTGTGGGGAT
>DASWKT010000419.1:0-4684 GCA_036396515.1 Anaerolineales bacterium
CTTTGACGGATTCTGGCAATCTACGCTAGAGGAAGCGCGCTCCTTTCCACTCAACGCGACCTTCGAGCGCGTGGATTATGGTTTGACTGCCCAGGAAATGTTCGATGTTACATTTGCTGGCTTTGGCGGACAACCTGTCAAGGCTGGCTGATCCTTCCAAAAAAACGCCCCGAAAAGCTTCCTTGCGTTGTCGAATACATTGGCTACGGCGGCGGGCGCAGTTTTGCGATCGACTGGCTCTTATGGGCAAGCGCGGGCTACGCTCACTTCGTCATGGATACGCGCGGGCAAGGCAGTACGTGGTCAGCAGGCGATACGCCAGATCTGTATTCGGAAGGTGGCAACGCACATTACCCAGGCAGTATGACCAAAGGGATACTCGACCCGAACCATTACTACTACCGCCGCGTCTTCACCGATGCCGTCCGCGCTATCGAGGCGGCACGCAGTCACCCCGAAGTGGAGGCCTCCCAAATTGGGGTCACAGGCGGCTCGCAGGGCGGAGGGATCACCATCGCCGCTGCAGGACTTGTCCCTGAGGTGGTTGCCGCGATGCCGGATGTGCCGTTCCTTTGTCATTACCGCCGCGCAACTGAGATAGAAGATACTTATCCATATAAAGAGATTGCAGAGTTCTGTCACGTCCACCGAGACAAGGTAGACATTGTTTTTAGAACTCTTTCTTATTTCGATGGTGTTAATTTCGCGGCCCGCGCCAAAGCAAAAACACTTTTCTCCGTCGGCTTGATGGATAAAATCTGCCCACCTTCGACAGTCTATGCCGCGTACAATCATTGGGCTGGCGAAAAGGATATCAAGGTCTATCCATACAACGGTCACGAAGGCGGCGGAAGTTATCAGACGGTTGAGAAGTTGAAGTTTTTGAAGAGGATTTGGAAATAACAAACATACTCCGCTGGTCGAGTAGTGGCGCCAAGACGCCACGTATCGAGACCAGAATTAACAATAGAAGATTCACTTGAAAGTGGTGGTTTCGACACCTGCACTCCCCGGCATGGTCGGAGACCACGCCCGGGGCAAGTGTGCGGGCTGAGAAGAACACTCAGCCCTAGTCAACCACCGAGTTATGAGGATAAATGACAGATGTTGTAATCGCAGGAATCGGACAAACAGAAGTTGGTGAGCATTGGGAGATTGGTTTACGCGACCTTGCCTTCGCTGCGATTCAAGCTGCAGTGAAGGATTCGGGGAGTATGCGCCCACAGGCATTGTATGTCGGAAACATGCTCGCACCAAATCTTTCCAACCAGGCGCACCTCGGCGCGTTGCTCGCCGACTACGCGGGTCTGCTTGGCATCGAGGCCGTGACCATTGAGGCCGCGGGCGCTTCAGGCGGAGCGGCATTGCGTCAGGGTTATCTCGCCATCGCAAGCGGCATGGTGGATGTCGCGCTGGTCGTCGGCGTGGAGAAGTTCACCGATAAAGTCGGCCCGGGCGTGGACACCGCCCTTGCAACCACAAGCGATTCCGATTTCGAAGCCGTACAGGGTATGACGCCCGGCGCACAAGCCGCGCTTTTGATGAAGCGCTACATGCACGAGTATCAAGTCCCTGCGGACGGGTTTGCGGGCTTTGCACTCACCGCCCATGCGAACGGAGTAGGAAATCCATATGCCATGTTCCGCAAAGCGATCAAGCCTGCGACGTACGCCATAGCCGAACTGGTCAGTGACCCGCTTAACATGTTCGACATGGCACCCAATGCGGATGGCGCGGCCGCGCTCATCCTGACGCGCCGCGAGCTGCTCCCGTCAAATTTCCCCAATCCGATCGTGAAGATCGCTGGCTCTGGCTCTGCGTCGGATACGCTGGCGCTGCATGACCGCAAAGATATGTTGTACTTTGACACCGCGCAAATCTCTGCGGGCAAGGCCATGAAGCAGGCAGGCGTGATACTCGAAGATATCAATTTTTTTGAATATCATGATGTGTTCAGCATCTACGCTGCACTACAACTCGAAGCCGTAGGATTTGCAATCAGAGGTCAAGGCTGGAAGCTGGCTGCAAATGATGAGATCGGCTTGAAAGCGCGGATTCCCTGTGCAACCATGGGTGGCATGAAAGCGCGCGGATTCGCGGGAGGCGCCGCGGGGGTGTATCAAGCCGTCGAAGCGGCAACCCAGTTAAGAGGCGAGGCTGAAGCGAACCAAATCCCGAATGCGAAGGTTGGGTTGATCCAATCCCTCGGCGGGCCAGCTGCCACCGCAGTCAGTCACATCCTGCAACGATTGTAAAACCGTCCACTTAACAGTGAGGCACTACCCAAATCGATTCTATGGAATTAATTCCCCTCAGTAACAATCTTCTGAATAAAATCCAGAATACGTTGTTGTAAGTCTGTTCCACTTTCCCCCTCAAATAGATCGGTGCCATGCGCAGAACCCGGATAGGTCTGCCATTCTTTGGGTTCAGCCGCCAGATCGTATAACTCACGCGTTGCGCTGGCAGGGACAGTTTTATCATTTTCCGCTGTTATGAAGAGTTTTGGAATATCAGTATTGAGATCAGCAGATAGAATTTCAAAATTCCATTGGGAAATCGAAGGTGGTGACGCAAGAATAACAATACCACTTGCCTGAGATTCGAGCACCAGTTTTGCCGATGCAACTCCACCTAAACTCGCGCCCACAAGAATGATCTTTTCCGCGCCTTGTTCGCGTACAAACGTAATAGCGGCACGAGTATCCTCAAGAAATTTTTGAATCAAGGCTTCATCCACTGAGCCTGCCCTGCACCCGCGCCATGGATATGTTAAGGTCAAAAAACCTTGCGCGGCCGTAATCTGCGCGAACTCCCTCCAACCCGGTTTGCAGTTACCCATCATGGAGAAAATAATGGCAGTCTCACCCGAGCCATAGAGCTCACCGCTGATCGTTGCACCATCGGCTGTATCAAAGCTAACTGTATGCAACGCTAGAACATCAGCGAGCGGGGCAGCTGTGGGGTTTCCAGGGGCAAGAGCGGATTGGACAGGTGTTAATGGACGAGGTTCAACAGTCGGCGATGATTCCGGTGATGGAACCAGGGTTGTCGCCTGAGTAATCTCAGGAGCAGCAACGCAAGCCGCCGAGCTAAACATCAATGACAAAATCAACCATTGGACAGAAAGGAGTCTTTTCATGTGAACGCCTCAGAGAGAAGCTGCGAGATATTGCATGAGTAGATCGGTTAAGGCCTTATGATCATGAAATGATAGATGGCAAAGCTTAAATGATAACGCACAATCCTTCAAGGACTATAGCGCAGACAAACTTAAATGTCCCCATCCTATTGAACTGGATAAAATTAGAAATCATTAATCCGGAGCAGGTTTTTATGTAACTTCCCGTGCTGTGGAAGGATGATGTTTATCAAACCGTTCTTTAAAGGGTTGCGGAGTGGCCATTACTGTGAGCAATATCCTGCAAACAGGGAATGAGCAGTGTAACTAATTAATATCTCCCCTCGGTCAATTTTCAGGTAAAATCTGATCATAATAAATTATATATTATATATAATTTGAGGTATCTATGTCCGGCTTTACTCCTGGCCGAAGATGGCAACCCGCCTATTCCCCATTCAAAAAGGAAACTTTTGGTGACCGTACTTTGCAGGTCCTTGAATATAGTATAAAGGGGCCATTGTTCGGATGCCGCATGTGTGGGAATTGCCTGCTACAGGAGACGGCGTTCATCTGTCCGATGGAATGCCCGAAGGGTCTGCGCAACGGGCCGTGCGGCGGCGCCACTTCCGAATATTGTTATGTCGATAAGACCCGTCCTTGCATCTGGTATAAAATTTACGAGCGCTCGTTTCAGCTGGGTCGCGAAGCTCTTCTTCTCGAAGTTTTGCCACCCCTGGATTGGGAAAAAGTAGGACGGGACTCGTGGAGTGATATATTCAGGAACGCGGTGAAAATCGGTGTTAGGAAAATCGCAAGCGGCCTTCTCTCACGGTCTGCTGAGACACGCAAACAAACCTGGGATGACATCTTTCGCCCCGTCCGCCAGCCAGATTGGTGGCAGGGCGACGCTGTCTATCACCCACCGGCTTATAGCGAACCCGCGTCGGAACTGGAACGGAGGCTGGTCGCGGGCGAATTTATCGTTACTTGCGAAGTCACTCCTCCGCGTTCTTCCTCAACCGACAAGTTGATCCACAACATCGAAACGGTTAAGCCTTATGTGAGTGCGGTGAACTTCACAGACAACCAGTCTGCCATACCGCGTATGTCATCCTGGGCGTGCAGCCAGGTGGCGTTGACACATGGTGCAGAACCTGTATTGCAAATGTCCGCGCGCAACCGTTCGCGCGGTACCCTGCAGAGCGAGATTATCGGTGCGACTGCACTGGGTGTACGAAACGTCCTGTGTGTGACAGGCGACAGCGCAAAGTTATCCCTTTCTCCACGCGAGCCGATGGATATCAATGACCTGGATGCAATCCAGATGTTATGGATATTACGCCGCATGCGCGATGAAGGCAAATATCTCGATGGACGCGCGATCAAACATCCACCGAAGTTTTTCCTGGGTGCGGCGGCCTCGCCATTTTCCTCCAACCCGAAATTCCAGGCGCTGCGTGAACAGAAAAAAGTCAATGCCGGCGCGCAATTTTTCCAGACCAACCTGATCTTCGATGTAGACGGGATGGAAATCTGGCTCAACGAACTGGCCAAGAGAAA
>DASWKT010000420.1:0-4284 GCA_036396515.1 Anaerolineales bacterium
TGTGATCAGCAAACTCTATCCGACGCGTTCACATACAGGCGCGGCGCAGGGCGGTATCAGCGCGGCGCTCGGCAATTATGAAGAAGACAGACCCGAATGGCATACTTATGACACGGTCAAAGGTTCGGATTATCTCGGCGATCAGGATGCCATCGAGTTTATGTGTCAGGAAGCCATCGATGCGGTGCTCGAACTGGAGCATATGGGTTTGCCATTCGACCGCACACCCGAGGGCAAAATCTCGCAGCGTCCGTTCGGCGGGCACACCAACAACGAAACGGGGAAACCCGTCCGACGCGCGGCACATGCCGCGGATCGCACCGGTCATATGATCCTTCAAACGCTGTATCAACAAGGTTTGAAGAACAAGGTCAATTTCTTCGATGAATACCAGGTACTCGATTTTTTGATGATCAACGGAAAAACCGCAGGCGTTGTCGCGGTGGAACTTGCCACGGGTGAACTGCATACATTTCATGCAAAAGCCGTGATCTTGGCGACAGGCGGACATGGACGCATTTTCGAAGTAACGTCCAACGCGTATGCATATACAGGGGATGGAGCAGCGGTCCTTCTAGGCCGCGGCCTGCCGCTGGAAGACATGGAGTTTTTCCAATTCCATCCGACAGGCATCTACAAGCTTGGTATCCTCATCACAGAGGGCGTACGCGGCGAAGGCGGTGTGCTCATTAACGGCAACGGTGAACGCTTTATGCCGAAATACGCACCTAGCGTAAAAGACCTAGCCTCGCGCGATGTTGTCTCGCGCGCGATCTATACTGAGATCCGTGAGGGACGTGGCGTGAACGGCAAGAATTATGTCTATCTCGATGTACGTCCCGAGTCCGTAATTAAATACGCCGCCATGGATGGACGCACGAATCCAGATGGATCGCCATATATCGTCACCGGCGAGCAAATCCTTCAGAAACTTCCCGATATTGTTGACTTCAACCGTGTATATCTAGGTGTTGACCCAGTTACCCAGATGATGCCCACCGCGCCGACAGCGCATTACACAATGGGCGGCATCCCGACGAACAAATACGGGGAAGTTGTGATTGATGGTAACAACACCGTCTTCCCTGGCTTGTATGCGGCAGGTGAATGCGCGTGCGTTTCGGTCCATGGCGCCAACCGACTTGGTACGAACTCGCTGCTGGATCTGGTTGTCTTCGGCAAGCACGCCGGACTCAAAGCCGCGGAGTATGCAAAACAGGCTGAGTACCAGAATCTGCCTGTTGAGGCGGAAGCAGGTGCGAGGTCGCAGTTTGAAGCGTTGAGAAATGGATCAGGCAAAGAGAACGCGTTCACGATCTCCACTGAGATGAAGAAGGTCATGTTCGAGGAGGTGGGAATCTATCGGACAGGAACCATTATGGAATCCGCATTGGACAAAATCCTTGAATTAAAAGAACGCTTCAAGCATGTCCATGTAACCGATACCGGAAAGATTTTCAACACGGAATTACTCAACGCCTGGGAACTTGGCAATATGCTGGATGTGGCCGAACTTGTAACCGTCTGCGCGTTGAACCGGACAGAATCACGCGGCGGACACTCACGCGAGGACTACCCCGAACGAGACGACCAGCATTGGCTGAAACACACGCTGGCATGGAAAGAAAACGGGAAAGTAAGAATTGATTACAAGCCTGTTGTGATTACGAAGTATCAACCGAAAGCGCGAGTTTATTAATGAGGTAGCCATGCAGGTAACTTTAAAAATCTTTCGTTACAACCCTGAAGTGGATAAGAAATTCCACTATGAAACCTATTCTCTTGATGCTGAAGAGACGGACCGTATCCTTGACCTGCTCGAATATGTGAAAGGCTATCATGACGGGACGCTTTCATTCCGTCGTTCGTGTGCGCATGGGGTGTGTGGCTCGGATGCGATGCGCATCAACGGACGCAACATGCTGGCTTGCAAGGTACTGGTGCGCGATGTCGGGACGACGATCACCGTGGAGCCATTGCTTGGCTTGAAAGTTGCCAAAGACTTAATTGTAGATATGGAACCATTCTTCGATAATTACAAGAAGGTGCTGCCGTATTTCATTAATGACAGCCCACTTCCTGCGGATGGGCGAGAGCGCCGGCAATCTCCCGAAGAACGCGCCCGCTTCGACGACACGACCAAATGTATTTTGTGCGCGGCCTGCACTACGTCCTGCCCATCTTACTGGGCAAGTGACGATTATTTAGGTCCGGCCGCGCTGGTGACCGCGCATCGTTTTATTTACGACAGCCGTGATGAGGCCGCATCTGAGCGCCTGCATATTATTAGCGAGACATCGGGAGTTGCTCGTTGTCATACCATCTTTAACTGTACAATGGCGTGTCCGCGTGATATTCAGATCACCAAGGCGATCGGCGAGTTGAAAATGACGACGATTACGGGAAAATTAGATTGAGGAAGTAACAGGAAATCACGTATGCAAGTAGACAGGCCGCGCTTCACGCGGCCCGTTTCTTTGTTCTGAAGCCTTACTATTACTGGGATTTCAGAGTTGAAGGTAATTTAAAGAGTGCCAACAAAGCCGGGTTCCTAAACGTGGTGATATCAGTAATTTGATCCCCATCAAAAGTTATGGTCTGGACACCATAACCACCATAGTCCTTTGTCCCTTCATTCAGTTTATAGAGTCCAAAGCCGGGTTGAGCATTGGCACGAGTGGGCAATAGGCGCCAGCGACCACTTGCGTGACCACTAAAGATGGTCTTCCTGACAAGACCGCCAATGTTCTCCAGCCCTTGATACCAACTGGGGATGGGAGGCATGCTGAATGTGCTATCGTCCCGTAACAACGACAGTAATGCATCCACGTCAGCGGCTTCCCATGCCTGTATATAACGGTCAAGTTGTTTGCTAAACGCTTGGTTAGTGACAGATGTGGAAATGCTCTCACTGTGTAGAGTTGGTTGATATTTCGCGAGCGTGGAGCGGGCGCGATGCAGGGCACTCTTGACCGAAGGCACGGTCTGTTCCAACGCCTCGGCTACTTCATTCGCCTGCCAGTCCAGCACATCTCGTAAGATCAATACAGCCCGCTGGCGCGGCGGCAACAGATGTAAGGAAGCGATGAAGGCGAGCCGGATGCTCTCATTTTTGGAGTATCTGGCTTCCGGGTTGGACTCCTCCGGCGCGGGGAGATCGTCAGGATACGGCTCCAGCCAGATCGGTTCGTTTATAGAGGCCCGGATGGGTTGTTCAAGCGTGGAAACACCCTCCCGTGTAATGGGTAAACCGCGGCGCGGCCTTTGCCTGAGTGTATCTATGCACAGGTTGGTGGCAATCTTATAGAGCCAGGCCCGAAATGTTGAGCGTCCCTCATACGTCTCGCGCCGACTCCAGGCGCGCAGGAAAGTCTCCTGGACCATTTCCTCGGCTTCCTGCACTGAACCTAACATTCGGTAACAATGCGCCCGAAGTTCGCGTCGATGGGATTCAGCAAGCGAGCCGAACCCCTGTCGGTCAATATCTGGCAGATTTGCAGGGAATTGAGTCGGCTCGACCATCAGCTATCTCTGAATAATTTTACCCGGAATGACCCATCACGACCGCACCCTTTCCGTTCGATAATTCGTCATATCTTATGAGGAAGTTGAGTCTTATAATTACCTTACACTCAGACCCAGAGAAGGAGCAAAAATGGCAGCGAATAAAGTGAAAGGCAACGGCACGAAGGAGAGTCCCTGGCTGTTGAAGACACCTCCCGGAACTTCAGAGTACATGATGTACCGCGATGAAACAGCGGACCCTCCCGCGCTGGTCTGCATCGTGGGCAAGACTGAACTTCGTTATCATCGCCGTTCGATCGAGGATCTGCATGCCATGCTCAAGGAACACGGTGACTGGATGCCCCTGGGCAGTGCCGACGAGCAAAAGCCCGCCGCGGAGGGAACAGTGGAGGCCTGGGGGCGGTCACCGAACAACCCTGTAAAAGGCTGGTATAGACTTAAGAAGGGATTGCGCGGCCGCTTCGGGATGTACCTGCCTCCATTATTGGAAGCCCTGGCGCTGGCTGAAGTGGAACACAACCCGAGGAACAATCGTATGCGGGCAATATAGAGGTGGAACATTAGAGGAGAACAAACACCATGTTGGAACATATTGCAATCAACGGGCGTGCCAGCAAAACGAAGAGCGCCTTTCGCATGGAGTACTCAGCCGGAATCAACATCAAGGCAATGCCCGACCGGATCTGGGCGCTGATGACGAACCCCGCGGATTTCCCGCGCTGGAACTCAACCGTCAAAAGCATCGACGGCACGATCGCG
>DASWKT010000421.1:0-4827 GCA_036396515.1 Anaerolineales bacterium
CTTTGACGACCAGGGCCGCATCCTTCTATGTGAACATACCTATCGTAAATATCATCCCTGGGGCGTGCCCGGTGGTGGGCTTGAATATGGGGAAAGGCCCGAAGACGGAGTCAGGCGGGAGGTGAGGGAGGAAACTGGGCTGGATGTTCAGGTTGAAAAACTTTTGTATGCCGAGAGTGCACCAAACAACCACCACGTAAGCCTGATCTATCTGTGCAACATTGTCGGCGGCATATTTCAGCAAAATTACGAGATATCGCAGACGCGATTTTTCAGCGTGGATGCATTGCCTAAACTGTTATCTACAGAGCAGGCGTTGATAGAACGAGTTACAGGTTTGCTCTCCCCAAGTCCTAGATCGAGCGCGGACAATGACCAGCTGGCTTGAAGTTTCTCTGACTGTAAATGGCGAGCTGGCAGAAGCAGTGGCAGATGTGTTTGCGCGTTTTGCGTATAGCGGTGTGATGATGGAGCAGGGTGTCAAATACACAGACGACGAAGATGCGGGCACGCCCGCGGGTCCGATCAACGTCCGCGCCTATCTGGAGATGAATGACCAGGTTGAGGAGAAGCGGCAAAATCTGGAGGAGGCGCTTTATTATTTGGGCATGATCCAGCCCTTGCCTGCTCCGGTTTACAAACAGATCGCTGACCAAAACTGGATGGAAGCCTGGAAGCAGCACTATAAGCCGATCCTGATCGGACAGCGGCTGGTCATTCTCCCTGCCTGGATGGATTCGCCCGATCCGAATCGCGTAACTATCAGGATTGATCCTGGCATGGCCTTTGGTACGGGGACTCATCCCACGACTCAGTTATGCCTTGAACTTATGGAAGTTTTTTTCACCCAATCGTCAATCGAAAATCGGAAATCGCAAATCGTAATCGATGTCGGCTGTGGTTCCGGGATTCTTTCCATTGCCGCCTTCAAGCTGGGAGCAAAGTCCACGCTGGGTGTGGATATTGACCCTGGTTCCGTAAAGAACGCGCGTGAGAATGCAGCTACCAATCATGTTGGTGACGAATTGATACTTGGCGTTGGCTCTGTTCAGGAAATTCTTGATGGCAAATTTGCTTTCAGCAAAGCCCCCTTGGTCGTTGCAAATATTCTTGCTCCGGTAATTATCCGTCTCTTTGATGCAGGTCTTGCGGATTTGGTTGAGGAGAACGGTGTGATCATCTTAAGCGGGATTCTGCAAGAGCAGGCACAAGGCGTCATTGAAGCCGGGCAGGCGAGAGGTCTAGTTTTGAACGAGCGCAAGCAAATGGGAGACTGGGTCGCGCTGAGCATGAGTCGATTAATCCGCTAAATTCACCACGATATTATTATTTAATTCCTGATTATACGGTGTTAGAATACCGCCCATATTTTTAGCCAATAAAGGAGATGCTGGATGAAAAGCAATATTAAAGTTATTCTGGCAGTTGCATGCCTTGCGCTGGCCACGCTGGCATGCGCGGCCGTGACGGGCGGCAGTAATACACCTACACCTACTGCTCCCATTGAGACGGATGTTCCCGGTGTTCCCACCGAAGCTCAGCCCGGCACCGGGGACGTTCTTTTAATCGATGATTTCTCTTCCGCTCAATGGGGAACAGGGACGGATGCAGATAGTTCGGTGGAATATGCAAGCGAGGCCCTGCAGATGATCGTTTTCACCAAGAACCATTTTATATGGAGCACGCCAGATAACGAGGATTATCAGAACGTGCACATGGAAGTGACTGTCATTAATAACGACACGGATTCCACGACAGCCTTTGGTCTGATGTGCAATCAGCAAGGCGGGGAGGATAACTCTTTTTATTATTTTGCGATGACGCCAGCAGGAGAATATGCGATTGCCAAAGCAGCGGCTGGGCAAACCGATGTTTTCCTTACTAATAACGATGAATGGGCTTCTTCTGATCTGATTTCGAAAAATGCTTCCTCGTATCGTGTCGGTGCGGATTGTGGCAATGGCAACTTGACTCTGTATGTGGACGGTCAGCAGATCGCCTCCATTTCCGATTCAACATATACAAGCGGCGGGGTTGCTATATTCACCTGGAGTGGGGAAGAAGTCGCGTCTGCGAATGTTTCCTTTGATGACTTTGCAATGACGGAACTTCCATGAGCTGATTACCCAGAATTTGAATCCTGCGTTCGATGAGAGCGCAGGATTTTAATTTCAATTGACGAAATTCTGTGCTATGATTCGAGGAACATGGATCGCCGAAGGCTCATCCTTTACCTGCTTCTCAATGTGTTCGTTTCTGCCTGTGTGACCAGCGCGATCCTGTTCTGGTATGACCGCAACTACCGCTCGGTGAGCTCATCCGCCGTTCAGCCAGCCGCGCCATCGCTGAATCAGGAAGCCCTTGCTCCTGAGGCAACTCTGAATCCGAAAGCCGATATCCCGGTGGAGATCGTCAGCGTGATCGGTGCAGGGACGTTGAATGCAGAGTGGGTCGTGGTGAGCTATAAAGGAGAGGATCAGATCAATCTGGCGAAATGGGAGTTGAGGGATGAAGATCGAAACGTTTTCGTCTTTCCTCAACTGATCCTGCATACGAATGGCGCAGTGCAAGTCCACACGGCTTCAGGGACGAATACTGTGATTGATCTATATTGGAGCGCCAGCAATCCCGTTTGGGAATCGGGTGAGGAAGCGCAGTTGTTCGACCCCAGTGGAAATAAGCGCGCGGTGTATAAGGTTCCTTGAATGCTAAATGCCGCGAGCTAATGGCTGACTGCTAATATGACCCAAGCCCTTTACCGAAAATACCGACCAAAAGAATGGGACGAAGTCGTTGGACAAGATCATATTGTCCAAACCTTGAAGAATGCCATCGCGGCGGACCGCGTCGCGCATGCCTATCTCTTTGCAGGTTCTCGCGGAACAGGCAAAACGACTCTTGCACGCCTGCTGGCGAAGGCGGTCAATTGTACGAATCCCGATCCCACAAAACGACCGGATAACGAATGTCAACACTGCGAAGCTGTCAACGAGAATCGTTTCCTTGATCTCATCGAAATCGACGCGGCCTCCAATACAAGCGTTGATGATGTCCGCGATTTGCGCGACAAGATCAACTTCTCGCCTTCGCAGGGCAAATACAAGATCTACATTATTGACGAAGTCCATATGCTTTCGACTGCGGCGTTCAACGCTCTGCTCAAAACGCTGGAAGAGCCGCCGCCTCATGCCATCTTTGTCTTGGCCACAACGGAAATCCATAAAATCCCCGCAACGGTTTTGTCGCGTTGTCAGCGTCACGAGTTCCGGCGCCTGCCGGTGGATGAGATCGTCAGGCAGCTCAAAATGATCATCAAAGCCGAAAAAATTCAGGCAGATGACGATGCGCTCATTCAAATCGCTCGCCAGTCTGCGGGTGGGATGCGTGATGCAATTTCGCTGCTTGATCAACTTTCGTCCACGGGCAGTAAGATCACCCTCGCTCTCGCCCAAACTGTGCTCGGCACTGCCACAAGTCAAACTGTGTTGGATATCATCTCGTCCATCAAGGATCATGATCCTGCACACGGCCTTGAAACAATCCACAAGGCGCTCGACTCCGGAGCAGATCCACGCTCCCTGGCACGTCAGGTCGTCGAGTATCTGCGCGGCCTCATGCTCATCCAAATGGGCAACGCGAATCAAGTCGAAGCAACGGCTGATGTCAAGAAGCAGATGCAGTCCCATGCGCGGTCTTTTTCTACAAGCGACGTCCTGCGCATGATGAAAGCCTTCAACAATGCCGCTACGGATTTGCGCGGCGGCTGGCAGCCCTCTTTGAGTCTGGAACTCGCGTTGGCAGAAGTTTTGGACTCGCCGAGTGAGTCGGCTCCTTTACCCGCCGCGCCGCGTCAGACGAAGCCTCAGCTCCCACCTGCACTCGCTTCGCGGCCAGGTGCACACTTGCCCCGGACGCAAGTGTCGGGGAGTGTCGACCCTGCTCAGGACAAGCCGGCTCCTGTTTCACAAACGGAATCCAAGCCTCAATCTTCTTCGCCGAGCGGAGGGTCCAGTAGTCCGCAGGAAGTGTCGAGACCCGCAGCCGAGGCGGATGAGGCGCTTCCAACAGAGAATCCATCCATCGGCGCAGGAGACGTTCTCAAGGTGTGGAAGCATTTGTCTGCATCTCTTCCAAAGGCGCAGGCGAATCTCTCTGCGTTGTTGAACTCGGTCAGGATGATCGACATGCAGGGCAAGACGTTGATTCTTGGTTTGGCGAGTGACGTGCTGGTTTCGAAGATTGACAAACCCGATCAGATCGAAGTGGTCCGAAAGTTGATCAAAGATGAGTTCGGCGTCGATGTGAGCGTTCGTTGCGTGGTGACGACCGCCAAAGGCAAGATTCCGCCGAATGTGCCGCAGGATGGGATGGTTGCGACTGCCATCCAGCACGGAGGCGAGATTGTAGATATGCAGGAGTAATGCTCAGTTCGCCGTCCTCGGCGAACACCGACGCTGAGAACAGCGTTGGGAGCATCTTTGATTAGGAGATTTACTTATGGCTAAAGGATTTAACAAAGGTCCGCAAATGGGTAGTGGGGGCATGATGGCACAATTACAAAAGATGCAGCAGCAGTTGGCGGAAGCGCAGGCGAAACTTGCCGACGAGACTGTCACATCAACCGTAGGTGGCGGCGCGATCAAAGTCACAATGACAGGTGACCAGAAGTGCAAGTCGGTCGAGATTAACCCCGATTTGCTGAAAGACGCAGATGCCGAAATGTTGCAGGATTTGGTCCTTTCCGCGGTGAATATGGCGCTCGATCAATCGCGCGCGTTGGCTGAACAAAGACTCGGTCCTCTTGCAGGCGGGTTGCCATTCTAGGGG
>DASWKT010000422.1:0-3822 GCA_036396515.1 Anaerolineales bacterium
GGTGATCACTCAGGAAGAGGATCGCGGCTTGCGTTCCCGATAGAGCATCAGGGCGATGTGAGCCAGGCGTTGTCCTGACCGGCGAAGTCGTATCGAGCGGTCGAAAGGCTTGTGAGGGTGGGTCAAATTCGTTATCTGAGAAAGAATCGGAGGAAGCCGACGTGATGACCACGTCGGCTTCGAGTTCTTCATCCGGTGAGTTGCTGACGACCTCGATCGTGTTATCCGATGAAAGCAGAGCGCGCAATCCCGCGCGCAGGGCAGGTGACGGAACACTTAACAGGACGCGGATCACTTCCTCTCCGCTACCGTCACCTGGACGGTTTCAGGGCGACCGCCGCGCAAGACTTCCACCGCAATGGCTTTGCCGACTGTCTCGCTATTGAGGGCAGCAAAGAGATCGTCGGGGTCACCAACTGGCTGACCGCTAACTGCAACAAGAATGTCACCCACGAGCAGCCCACCTGCCTGTGCAGGTCCACCGTCCTCGAGCCACAGCACGAGCAAACCCTGACCTTGTTCGCGCTGAAGGGCGTTGCGCGCCGCTTCCGGGATCTCAACCGGCTGTGTGCGCACGCCAAGATAGCCGCGCTTGATGCTCCCATGCTTTGCCAGCGCCTCTGCAATGCGCCAGGCCACTTTGACCGGGATGGTCAATGACGAACCGCGCGTGAGGCCGGAGGTATTCAGTCCCAGTACTTCGCCTTCTGTATTCACAAGCGGTCCGCCTGAGAAACCGGGGTAAGGTGTTGTCTCGGTTTGGAGATATTCATCGAGCATGCCGCCCCGGAACGTGCGTGTGGGCCCGCTGATCGCAGTGACAATTCCCCAGGATACCTGCATCCCTGCATTGTTGGGACGGCCCAATGCAAGCACAAGTTGGCCAACTTTGACATCGTCCGATGTTTTCGCAGCGGATAACGCTTTTTCGGCGAGCTTCAATAAGGCAAGGTCAGAGCCAGGGTCGCGGCCCGCTACAGTGGCACTGAGGGTTTTGCCATCTGGCATCCCGACTTTTATATCCTCTTTGGTTACAACATGGTCAGCTGTGAGAACAAGATCTTCTGCAAATGCGATTCCGCTGGCAGGATAGCGCTTGCGGGCGTCCACAAGGATTGTGCTCGCGCCTGCTTTCTCGACCGCGGCAGACAGATCATCGGAAAACTCTCTAAGTGTATTGCTCATTTGATTCTCCTTTTAAACTATAACATGGTTTTGATTTAGATTAATTTCGACATGCACTGCGTTTACCTTGCGGCTTTGCCTCTGCTCATCAATACCCCAGGCAATTATTTTGACAGGATGCAGACGAATGATTTGCGGATCGAGCCCGCGGGCAAACTCCTCCCCGCCGCTTTCCAGCAGTTCAGCATCCGCTAGAATTTCGATGGAGCGTGGCTGCCAGGGAGGCAGCACGTCATCTACGATGAACGCCACGCGTGGATGTTTGCCTATGTCGCGCCATTTTTTGGTCTTCACAATATCATGCCCACCTATATCAATGGTGTCCATCTCGGAATTGTAGCGAAATCCAACTGGAACAACATGTGGATTACCTTTTCGATCAACCGTTGCCAAACGCCCCAAACGTTGTTCAGCGAGGAATTCGAGTTCATTTTTTGTAAAAGTATCCATGTTTGTTGCGCCTTTTCTGATCTTCAAGCTAGTGAATTGAGTGTAGCGCAGTTGAGCTTCAAACGTATCGGTAGGAGGAGTAGTTTATGCACTAGCCTTTCGGGGGAGGTCGTTTCCGGCATATAATCAAATCATGAAGTCTACGCTGCGGCTGAATGCGAAAATTCTCCCGGTCATTGCGGTCATCGCACTCATTATGCAGATCTTCGATCCTTCACGCGTGTGGGTCATTTTGCTGATTGGCATCGGCGGCGCCTGGCTGGTCTGCTGGTGGTGGGTGCGAGGACTGGCGCGCTCACTGCGATTCGAACGCGAAATGCGATTTGACTGGGCGCAGGTCGGTGACCGTCTCGAGGAACGTTTTACCCTGACCAATCCATTTATGCTGCCGGCTACATGGGTAGCGATCCATGACCATTCCACGCTCGTCGACCATCATGCATCGATCGCAACCGGCGTGGATGGAGGCAGCACATCCCAGTGGCGAATTCTGACCCAATGTACGCGGCGCGGCGTTTATACGTTAGGCGGGACAACTCTTGAAACGGGCGATCCGTTTGGTATCTATATCATCACATTGGAGGATCCCAGCTCATCAACGCTGGCGGTCATGCCGCCTGTTTTGTCCCTGCCAAAATTTCAGATCCTCTATCATGGCTGGGCAGGAGAAGGCAGGCCTGCCCGTCGCTCTCTCGAAGAGACCATCAATGCCTCACACCCGCGTGAGATGGTTCCGAACGACCCGATGCGCCTTATTCATTGGAAGACGACCGCCCGCCACTTCAGTTCCGAAAGCGGATCCGATGGTAACAAGTTCTTTGTCAGCCAGTTTGAGGGCACGCCTGCTGGTGACTGGTGGATCCTGCTCGATCTTCACAAAGCCTCGCAAGTCGGCACGGGCTGGGATTCCACCGAAGAGCATAGCATTATATTGACCGCCTCCCTTGCCGCACAGGGGTTGAATGAAGATCATCCGGTCGGCCTCGCAATCAATGGAACTGAACCGGACTGGCACCCGCCCCGCCGCAATGAATATCAGTTGCGCTCATTATTGAAATCGTTGGCGGTTGCATCTCCATCGGAGATGCAACTGAAGGATTATCTGCAGAGAGTCGGCAGGTCGCTGAGCAGCCGTTGCAGTTTGATGATCATCACTGCCTGTATGGACGTGGAGTGGACACAATCCCTGCTGCCATTGATGTGGCGCGGCATCAGGCCCACCGTCTTTCTCCTTGACCCGTTTTCATTCGGGGGGAGCGCCGGTACAAAGGCGATCTACGAGACACTGCAATTTGTGGGGGTTCCATGTCATGTGGTCCCAAAGGAGCTGTTGGATAAACCCCAGGCGCGCCCTGGCCATGAGGGCGAGTGGCAGTGGCGCATCACAGGGACCGGAAAGGCTATCCCGGTCAGTACAGCACAGGAAGATTGGCGAGAGCTTAGATGAGACATCGCCTTTCCGGCAGGATATTTAGTGCGGACGCAATGGGGCTGATATTGATTTTGGTTGCGCTGCAAACCCTTGCCTACGGAATTTCCTCCTCATTGCGTAATACGGATACTCGCTATTTATTCTGGGTCTGTCTTCTTGCTGCGTTGATCGGTATCGGGCTGAGCAGAACAAAAGTAGACGGGAGCTCGGCCTCGGCTGGGATGGTGGCGCTGGGCGTCATCGGTGTGTGGATCCTCGGAGCAAGACTCACATCTCCGCTGCTCGACCTCGGCAAAGCCGCGCTGGGGGTCATCTCGCAGATCGTTTCGACGATTGAGTCCCATACTCCCGTCGATCTGACGGGAATGGCAGATGCGTGGCTTGTCATCATGCAGGCCTCATCAGCGCTGGGTGTGCGAGTGCAAACCTGGCTGATCGGTCTTGATAAAAACATGACGGTCAGCGATCCGCTCGTGCGCAGCATGGCATGGACATTGATCATGTGGCTGATCTCGGCCTGGATGGGCTGGTACGCGGGACGTCGAAATGCAATCGCGTCATTATTGCCGTCTATCATTTTACTGGCGGCGATCACATCCTACAGCGAGTACAAAGTCGAGACTCTCTGGCTGATGGTGTTCATCCTGCTTTTGCTCATGGGCATCTGGAATTACAGGAACCATACAAAACAATGGGAAAGCAGAAGGGTGGATTATTCTGAAAGCATTCGCTACGATAGCATGCAAGCCGTGCTC
>DASWKT010000423.1:0-4655 GCA_036396515.1 Anaerolineales bacterium
AGCCTCAACCGGATGAAACCACCATCGACGCGCGCCCTAACGGTCCGCTGTACGTCCGAGGTCACGTGCGGATTACAGGCCCAGGTGGACGCCTCATCCGGGAGGATACACGCGTTGCACTATGTAGGTGCGGATACTCCGAAAACAAGCCCTTTTATGATGGGAGTCATCGCCGGGTCGGATTCCATACAACGAAACTGCCCAGAGTTCAGTCCAAATTTCCCGTAGAATCAGATTATTGATGATCCGCAGAGTTCTTCGTGTGTTCGACTGCCTATAATCTATGACGCGGTCTACTCATAACCCCTGGTTGATAGACGCATGAGCCCAAGACCAACAGAGGAGATTCAACGATGCCGGATCCACTTGTTCAAGCACTGATCGCGCACTTTGACAGTGTGTTTGAGGGGCCAAATGGTGACTACCCAGCAGTACTGGAGGCCCTCGCGGATGTGTCAGTCACACAGGCCCTCTGGAAACCAACACCTACACAGAATTCGATTTGGCAGATCGTGGAACACTTAATCGCATCCAAGGAGTGGCAGATCGAAATGCTGAAAAAGGGACAGGCGGCTTCACCGGTCTGGGTCGAGCCCTCCGGTGACGAAGCGGACTGGCAAGTCTCGCTAGCTCAGCTCAAAGAAGCTCATCACCAGCTCAAACTTGCGCTCGAACAGACAGCAGAGGCTGACTTACTCAAAATCCCGGTGCCGGAGTGGGGCCGTACGCTGCTAGAGCTGATTCTTTCTTCTGGACCAGCTCACGAGGCGCATCATGGCGGTCAAATAGACTATCTAAAGGGCATCCAGGCTGGATGAGCAGTTCAGACGGTTGCAACGGATAAGTTCGATAAGCAAATGTCAGCGCCGCTTGCAGCCTGTCTGACCGGGGCGCGGCCTGGTTCGGTTAGGCCTGCTCCATCATTTTCAGCAGCTTTGTGGTCGTGTTCCAATTGCGGATGGTCATGCTCTGGTAAACGGGCATAGCAATGATGCGCGTCAGGTGGCTTTGGGTTGCTTTGCTGATCAGCCTCGAAAAATAAAGCACACCTTTGCCAGCAAAGGCCTGGTCAACTCCCTCTTTCGTGGTGACACTTTTCATGGCCCTAGCCGCGGTAAGCGGGGACTTCAGAAAAATAACATCGTAGCGGTAGGTAGCCGGATCGCTGCCAAAGCCCTTGGGCGCGTGCGCGACAATATTTTTCATCTCCTTGTACGATCGCACGACCATCCGTGACTTATAGTTAAAGGTTTTGGAGAGGGCAGCTTCGATCTGGCTTGTCAGATTCGCCTGAGCAGACTTATCCGCGCTAAAAATAACATTGCCGCTTTGGATGTACGTACTCACGTTCTGAAATCCCAGCGCTTCGAAACAACCCTTCAGTTCGGTCATCTTGATAAGGTTTTTGCCGCCAACATTGATGCCGCGAAGCAAGGCTACATACTGGTTCATCAATATTTGATTATAACTGAACAGCCGGATCGTAGTGCCAGTTATTCGCTCACAGCAATAGGAAGGATTGATAAGGACGGTTAAGTCTTATCAGGCCGTCCTGGGTTTTGAGGTTGTGATAACCTTTCCCGAAACGGCACTCTTCGGTTTTGCGATTTGACCGTTGTCTGGCAATGTACTGCGCCCAATATGGCAGGCCGCTGGTGCTGTTAGGCCACATCCACCCCGGTTGCGCGCGCCAATAATTTATGAGCCAATGCCGTCGGCAATACCAGCACTGCGTGCACAAACGCGCTCAAGCCAAAGATCACCGCAACAGAACTGAGAAAATTGCTTATCCGGGGAGCAATGTTACTCAACATCCAAGGGCCTGCGCCGACCAGTACTGCAATTGCAAATAGCACACCGATGGAAATAAGCAACTCCAGCCAGGCATGTCGATCTGATTGTGATGGCATCATCGTACTGCTGACTGCAAAGGCCAGATAGAACCACAGATAAAAATCCTGTGCATTCGGCAGCGCGCGCACTCCCATCCAGAACAATTCCAACTGGCCGTTACGGAATACCTCCCATAGCACGCGTAACTGGAGATGATAGATCGCGACATAAGCGACGAATAGAGTCCCCACGATCAACGGCGCGGCGCCGACCATCGAATCGCGCACCACATCCGATCTGGCAGTTTCCACATAACCTAGCTGCAAACGACCGTCGGGCAGGGGTTGCGGGAAAATGGAAAATTTCCCTGTGCGAATGAACAGAATTTTCGCCATCAAAAAATGACTCAACTCATGCAGGAACACGCCAGGGAGAAAGATCATCGAAAAGAATCCCATCGTCAATCTTGGGTCGCGGGTGAGGATCAGGAACACCGCCTGGATTTCGCGATGCAAGAGCCGCTGAAGCAAGATCAGCGGCGCAAGCATGAACAAGAACCAGAGTAGACCAGTGAGTTGCGTGGGCATAATTAATTATGTCACACCTGCACTTGCATGCAGGTGCAAGTGTTGCGAGCGCTCTTCGCGAAGCAATCTCCTGCTAAACAGGAAATTTCTCATCGATGAATCTCTTCCACTTAACTGGAGATTGCTTCGTCGGGAAAAGCATCCGCCTCGCAATGACATCTACCGCTTATTTCGCGCGGCTTTTGTGATACCGATGAACTCGTCGGCTTTCAGGCTTGCGCCGCCGACCAGCGCGCCGTCAATTTCGGGCTGGGTAAAGAATTCGGATGCATTGGAGGCGGTTACCGACCCTCCGTACAGGATTCGTATGGACTGCGCAGTCTCATCTCCGAACAAACCGCTCAACGCGGGACGAATGACCTGCCCCAGCACTTCATTGGCGTTCTCTGCGCTGGAGGCTTTTCCCGTCCCTATCGCCCAGACGGGTTCGTAGGCAACGACAAGGCCCGCGCCGAAAGCGGAATCAATGCCAGCCAGGCCCAGGCTGATTTGACGGCGAACGACTTCGGACGTAAGCCCTGATTCGTATTGATCCAGCGTTTCACCCACACAGACGATCGGCGTCAAATCGAAGTTCAGCGCGGCGCGCAGCTTTCGATTCACATTCTCATCCGTTTCACCGAAATAAGCGCGGCGCTCCGAGTGCCCGATGATGACATACCTGCAAAATTCCTTCACCATGCCCGGCGCAATTTCGCCAGTGAAGGCACCCTTCTCCTCCCAGTGCATGTTTTGCGCGCCGAGATGGATATCGGAGCCTTCGAGCATTGCAAACAACGCGGGCAGCGAAGTGAAGGGAGGGCAAAGCACTTTTTCCACATTTTCGATTTCGCTCAGTTGAGCGCTCATCTTGGAGACCAGGTCGCGCGCTTCCGCAACGGTCCTGTTCATCTTCCAGTTTCCCGCAACCAGTGGTGTACGCATATGATGAATCCTTTTGCTTCGATAAGTTTGGTCAACCTTATTTTACATGACAATTTCTGGCTAAGAAAAACAGGATGCACGATTCCGCTCATCCTGTTTGAAATCAAATCTCCGCCGAGGACGGCGCCTGGAGCGAGGTTACTTGTCCATCAAAGCAGCAACGCCGGGCAATTCCTTGCCTTCCAAAAATTCCAGCGACGCGCCGCCGCCTGTTGATACGTGGGTCATCTTTTTGGCAACCCCCGCCTTCTTGACAGCGCTGGCGGAATCACCACCACCGATCACGGTCGTGGCTCCAGAGTCAGCCACTATCTTCGCGATGGCAAACGTTCCCTCTGCGAACTTCGGCATTTCGAAAACACCCATCGGGCCATTCCAGACGATCAGCTTCGCACCGCGTAAGGCGTCTTTGAATAACTCAATCGATTTCGGTCCGATATCCATCATACGCCAGCCTGGAGGGATTTTATCCACATCAACAACTTGTGTGTTCGCTTCTGCATCAAACTTATCCGCAATCACTGCATCGACCGGCAAAAGCAGCTTATCACCCGATTTGTCCATGATGGACTTTGCTGTTTCAATGGAAGCATTTTCCACGAGACTGTCCTGCATGTTGTATCCCTTCGCCGCCAGGAACGTATTCGCCATGCCGCCGCCGATGATCAACTTGTCGGCTTTGGAGAGCAAGGTCTCAACGACGGAGATCTTATCGCTGATCTTTGCTCCGCCCAGGATCGCAACATAGGGATGTTCAGGATTGGAAACCGCGCGCCCGAGATATTCCAGCTCCTTTTCCATCAGGAAGCCAGAGACCGCCGGAAGGAAACGCGCGACGCCTTCAGTGGATGCGTGTGCACGATGCGCCGAGCCAAACGCGTCATTCACATAGACGTCTGCCAGCGCGGCCATTTGCCTTGCCAGATTCAGATCGTTTTTCTCCTCGCCCGCGTGGAAGCGTGTATTCTCGAGCATGAGCACTTCACCCGGCTTCAGCTCTTTTGCCATCGCCTCGACTTCCGCACCCACGCTATCGGGCGCCATCTTAACGGGAATCCCTAACAGGGAAGATAAAACCTCCGCAGCGGGACGCAGGCTGAATTCCGGGTCTGGACCGCCTTTCGGTCTCCCAAGATGGCTCATCAAAATCAGCGCTGCGCCCTGATCCAACACATATTTGATCGTCGGCAAAGAGGCGCGGATGCGCTTGTCATCAGTTACCTTGCCATCCTGCATCGGCACGTTGAAGTCCACGCGCATGAGGACGCGTTTGCCTTTCAGGTCGATATCTTTGACGGTTTTCTTATTCAT